>JAUZQT010000169.1 GCA_030950825.1 Mariprofundaceae bacterium
TTTTGAATATTTCGTGGCTCAATCACTTCAGCTTACGCTTACGGCCTATTGGTTCGATTCCCTTGTGCTCAATCTTTGGAATTACTTCCGCCGACCCAAGGTTCACTTCCCGGCGGATGGCTAATCCTTACCGGAGCGGGACTATCACCCAGCAGAATAAACGACCTTGCCCGGCCGCACTGTGAATTATTCAGGTTAGGAACGTGCACGCTCCTTAGCGACGAGCTTGTAAGGCCGCGATGCGTACTTCAATTGGCGGATGCGTCGCAAATAAGCCAGTCAATTTACTGTGGGCAGCATATATTTTCATGGTTGCCAATGCATTGTCTTCTTCTGGTGCATTGATATATGCATCGGACTGATTGCTCAGATACTCAATTTTACGCAAAGCTGAAATCATCGCATCGGCACCCACAGCATCAGCGGCATAGGCATCGGCACCAAATTCGCGACGGCGCGAGAACCATGAAATAGGGATCATTGCCAGTACAGAAAGAACCATTTGCAAGGCAATATTTAAGGCAAAACCCATCCAAAAGTTGCGTTGGCGAACAGGCTCGGAAATCATCCGGGCAATAAAATAAACAAAGGTATTCATCAGGCCTTGCAGCAGGGTAGTTGCCAACATATCGCCATTGGCAATATGGCCTACTTCATGAGCCAAGACCGCTTTTAACTCTTTATCAGTCAGGTTCATTGCCAAGCCAGATGAGACTGCAACCATGGCATTGTTACGTGTAGGGCCTGTGGCAAAGGCATTCGGGACATCATCCCAATAAACCCAAACTTCAGGCATTTTGATGCCCTCACGCTCTGCAAGTGCTTGCACTGTTTCATAAACAAGTTTTTCTTTGGCCGTGCTCGGGTTGGTTACTTGGTTCATGTTCATGCCACGTTTGGCAAGCCACTTGGACATAAATAATGGAATAAATGCGCCACCAAAACCAAAAATCAATGACCATGTTAAATTCATGGCATTGAAAGACCCGCGAATATCAATACCAAACATTGGCAAAACAAAATTGACAATCAGGGTGCCGCTGATCATCAATGTAATCATGATTAAAACATTGGTCAGAATAAGTAGGCCGATGCCCTTAAGTGATTTCATATATTTAAAACTCCAGATAATTATTTTTTGTAACTGTTCAGCATGTTCAACTAGGAGGCTGTCTGCGTTCACGCACAGGCAGGCCTGTGTTGCCAAGGTATATGTCAAATAAATCAGTGGCAGATGAGTAGTTATTATTTTTCTATATGGAACGGGAATTAAATAACATGTGCATTTGAAGCGCAGTGTTTTTGTTCAGCATGAAGGCGCAAAAAGACAAGCATGAATTGCGCAAGTTATTTAATTCCCGTTCCATAGGTCTGCTATGGCTAGGTTTCAAGTCTAAAAGTGCTGGATTAAGCCAATGTGAACGCCACGAAATATCCGATTAAGAATCGTGCCGTTTCTAAGTGAGCTGAATAGTTACTAAAAATTTTGAAGCCCATAGTTTTCAGTCAGCGGCTTGCTGGTATGGAGTAAAAAGAAATTTTCCATTGGTAACCATGCTTTAAAGATGGTTTTTACTTTTTAAATTGAATTGATTTTTATGGGTTTATTGGGCTTTTATTGATGAGCGTATTTTAATGTGAAATCTTGACGCTAAGGGTGGCTGCTGGTAGAAATGCGGCTCGCAGATTTAGTCTGTGATGGTGTAGACAGGGGTGTTTGTGCTGTCATTACAAGGGGGGATGCAATGGGTGCCGAGTATCTGGCTAATGAGTATATACCCATCTTTATTTTTATTTTGATCGCTTTGGGCATGGGGGCAATGCCTCTTGTTATGACCGTGATGGTAGCGGAACAGAAGCCTGATAAAGAAAAGTTGTCAGCTTATGAGTGTGGTTTTGAAGCTTTTGAGGATGCGCGCATGCATTTTGATGTGCGGTTCTATTTGGTGGCGATTCTTTTTGTGATTTTCGACTTAGAAACAGCCTTCCTTTTTCCTTGGGCAGTGGTGCTTGACCAAATTGGTATTTTTGGTTTTATTGAGATGATGTTGTTCCTATTGGTTCTTCTTGTCGGATATATTTATGCCTGGAACAAGGGAGCCTTGCAATGGGAATAGAAGGGCTGCTTGATAAAGGTTTTATTACAACCACTGCCGATAAGCTGATTAATGGTGCACGTGCAGGGTCGCTTTGGCCGATGACTTTCGGTTTGGCATGTTGTGCCGTGGAAATGATGCATGCTGGCGCATCGCGTTATGATTTGGATCGTTTTGGCATTGTGTTTCGTCCGTCGCCCCGTCAGGCAGATGTGATGGTTGTTGCTGGGACTTTGTGCAATAAGATGGCTCCAGCGTTGCGCAAAGTGTATGACCAGATGTCAGAACCGCGCTGGGTTATTTCGATGGGTTCATGTGCCAATGGCGGTGGTTATTACCATTATTCTTATTCGGTTACGCGTGGTTGTGATCGTATTGTGCCTGTGGATATTTATGTCCCAGGCTGCCCGCCGACGGCTGAGGCATTGTTATACGGATTCATTCAATTGCAGGAAAAAATCAAACGCACCAACACAATAGCGCGGTAGTTATATGAGTGATATGAATCAAAATACAGATCAACGTAGTGATCAGAAACCGATGCTGGATCTCGCCTGCTTGCAAGAGCATTTTGGCGACGCGGTTCTGGCAATCAGTGAGGGTATTGATTGCCCTGTAGTGGTGCTGGATAGAAAATCGATTATTGATGTTTGTCATTATTTGAAAGATGAGATGGGCTTTGAAATTATGATTGATCTATGTGGCGTGGATATGTCTGAATATCCAGGTTTTATGGAAGGGGATGCGCGTTTTGAAGTGGTGTACAATCTGCTTTCCATTCAACACAATAAACGACTGCGCCTGAAGGTGCTATTGGCAGAGCGTGAATTGATAAATTCTGCTGTGGAAGTATGGCCGACAGCGAACTGGTTTGAGCGTGAAGCTTTTGAAATGTATGGTATTATTTTTAACCATCATCCTGATTTGCGCCGTTTGTTAACGGATTATGGTTTTGAGGGGCATCCTATGCGCAAAGACTTCCCAGTGGTGGGGCGCGCTGAAATGTTTTTTGATGAAGAGCAGTGGCGCTGTGTGTATAGGCCGAACAAGGTGGAAAATCGTGTTCTGATTCAAAGAACATGGCCGGGAGTTGATCGTGGCTGAGATTAAGAATTATACCCTAAACTTTGGTCCGCAGCATCCTTCTGCGCATGGTGTATTGCGCTTGGTATTGGAATTGGATGGTGAAGTGGTTGAACGTGCCGATCCGCATATAGGCTTGTTGCACCGAGGTACTGAAAAATTATTTGAACAGAAAACATATTTACAAAATGTACCTTATTTTGACCGTTTTGATTATGTATCCATGATGGCCAATGAGCATGCTTACGCTTTGGCAGTTGAAAAGTTGATGGATGTGGAAGTGCCTGAGCGCGCGCAATATATTCGTGTGATGTATGCTGAATTAACTCGTATTTTGAATCATTGTATGTGGCTGGGTGCATGTGCGCTTGATATTGGTGCGATGACCGTATTCTTGTACTGTTTTCGTGAGCGTGAAGATATTTTTGATTTTTATGAGGAAGTTTCAGGCGCGCGCATGCATGCGGCCTATTTTAGGCCAGGTGGTGTGAGTCAGGATTTGCCAGCAGGTCTCTTGGAAAAGATCAAAGGCTTTACGGATACTTTTCCAACCTATATTAATGAATATGAAACATTGCTGACGGAAAACCGTATTTGGAAACAGCGCAATGTTGATATTGGTGTTGTGGACAAAGAAGCAGCATTGGCTTGGGGTTTTAGTGGCCCGATGATTCGCGGTTCTGGCGTGGCTTGGGATTTGCGGAAAACCCAGCCTTATGATGTCTATGATAAAATGGAATTTGACATTCCAGTCGGTGCAACAGGTGATTGTTATGATCGTTATCTGGTGCGTGTCGAAGAAATGCGCCAGTCCAATGAGATTATCCGTCAATGTGTGGCGTGGTTGGCAGATAATCCAGGCTCAATCAAATCCGATGATGCGCGTTTAAGTAGGCCTTCACGGGATTCGATGAAGGGTGATATGGAAACGCTGATTCATCATTTTAAACATTTCTCTGAAGGCTATCATGTACCTGAAGGTGAGGTGTATGCAGCTGTTGAGCATCCCAAAGGGGAGTTTGGCGTCTACTTGGTAGCTGATGGTTCGAACAAGCCTTATCGTATGAAGGTTCGTGCATCGGGTTTTGCACACCTAGAAGCCTTGGATTATATGTGTCGCGGCCATATGTTGGCTGATGTGGTGGCGATTCTAGGAACCCAAGACATTGTGTTTGGAGAGGTGGATCGATGAGTGGCGTAGAACAAGTTCGTTTCACTGAACAGCGTTTGAGCGAGATTAATGCCGTGGTGAAAAAGTACCCTGCGGCGCGTTCTGCATTGTTGCCTGTGCTGCATATGGCTCAAAAAGATTTTGGCTATTTGTCGATGGAGGTTCAGCAGTTGGTGGCCGATACCTTAAACCTTCGCTTGATGATGGTGCGCGAAGTTGTGACCTTTTATACCATGTTCCGTGAGCAGCCAACGGGAAAATATTTAATGGAAGTATGTACCAACGCTGGCTGTATGCTGAATGGTGCGAATGAACTGGTAGAACACATCACAAAAACCTTGGGTATCAAAGTCGGTGGAACAACACCCGATGGCATGTTTACGGTGACTGAAGTGGAGTGTGCGGGAGCCTGTGGTGGCGCACCCGTGGTGCAAATTAATAATGAATACCACGAAAAGGTAGATGCCGCTTATATGGATGCCTTTATTACCAAGGTGAACGCTAGTGCTGAAGGGGATCAAGCATGATTTCATCAGATCCCAAACAAGTAAAAGCGATTTGTTTTGATCGTGTTCATTTAGAAGGGCAAACAGGGCTTGAAATTGCTCGGAAAAATGGTGCTTATAAATTCTTACCGACTGTTCTCAAAGATTTTGATGGTGAGAAGATTATTGATGAAGTGAAAAAATCAGGCCTGCGTGGTCGTGGCGGTGCTGGTTTTCCGACAGGTTTAAAATGGTCTTTTGTGCCTCGTAACACAGGCAGACCAACCTATTTATTGTGTAATGCTGATGAAGGCGAGCCTGGGACATTCAAAGACCGTGATATTATGCGCTTTGATCCGCATTTGTTGATTGAAGGCATGTTGATGGCTGGTTTTGCACTGGGTGTGAAGGACGCTTACATTTATATCCGTGGTGAGTTCCTGCATGAAGCGCAAGTGTTGGATGCAGCGATTGAAGAAGCTTATGCTGCCAATCTGTTGGGTGAAAATATTTTAGGCACTGACTTTTCGATGAACTTAACCGTGCATCGGGGTGCTGGTGCTTATATTTGCGGTGAAGAAACTGCTTTGATTGAGTCGTTGGAAGGTCGCCCTGGCCGGCCGCGTTTCAAGCCCCCATTTCCTGCTGTTGAGGGCTTTTACCGCTGTCCAACCGTGGTGAACAATGTTGAAACATTGGCGACAATTCCTGCGATTTTGGAGTTTGGTGGTGAGTGGCATGCGGCTATTGGTGTGCCGAATAATACTGGGATGAAGATTTTTTCTGTATCAGGGCATGTGAACAAGCCAGGCAATTATGAAGTGCCAATGGGAACTTCCTTGAAAACACTTATTGAAGAGTATTGTGGTGGCTTGCAGCATGGAACATTGCCTAAGGTGATTATTCCTGGCGGTTCATCAACGCCATGGTTGACGGCGGAGCATTATGATACACCACTGACCTATGATGCCATGATGAAAGCAGGTTCAATGCTTGGCTCAGGTGCCATTATTGTAATGGATGAAACAGCCGATGTGATTGCTTTGACACGGCGTTTAGCACATTTTTATGCCCATGAGTCTTGCGGTCAGTGCACCCCTTGTCGTGAGGGCACTGGTTGGCTGGAACGTGTGATGAATCGTGTGGAAGCTGGGCAGGGCTGTGAAGATGATTTGTGCGTGTTGAGCGATGCTGCAACACATATGGCTGGGCGCACTATTTGTGCTTTGGCGGACGGTGCTGCGGCCCCCATTTTATCGTTGTTGAAACATTTTCCTGATGAAGTACGGGCACGACTGATGGAGAAAGCAGCATGACCACTTTATTTATCAATGACGAAGAAATAACGGTCTCTGCTGGCACGAGTATTTTAGAAGCCTGTCGCGAGCATGGTGCTGACGTGCCATACTTTTGTTACCACCCTGAGTTAAGTGTGGCAGCCAATTGCCGCATGTGCTTGGTGGAGGTGGAAGGCTGGAATAAACCAGCTGCTTCGTGTTGTACACCTGTTGGTGAGGGCATGAAGGTTACCACGCAGTCAGATGCCTTATCAAAAGACCGTGAAATGATGATGGAGTATCTGCTGATTCACCACCCGTTGGATTGCCCCGTATGTGATCAAGGTGGCGCGTGTAAGCTACAAGATTATACCATGGAACATGGTGCCAAGCATGGTCGTTATGCCGAAGCGAAGCGTGCCGTTATTGACCATGATTTGGGACCCTTTGTTAGTACATGTATGACGCGTTGTATTCATTGTACCCGTTGTGTTCGGTTTGCCGATGAGGTGGCTGGGACTGGGGATATGGGTGTGTTGAATCGATCCGATCATATGCGTATCGAAGGTATCGTTGAAGAGGCATTAGAATCGGAGCTTTCTGGTAATTTGGCAGATATTTGCCCCGTTGGTGCATTGTTGGATAGGCCATCGCATGATATTACTCGCCCATGGGAAGTGACACGCCATAAGAGCACTTGTACCCAGTGCCCTCAGGGTTGCGATATTGTCATTGAATCGCGCGGTGATGAAGTAATTCGTATTAAGGCCGATGTTGATGGTGTTGAGCCTTGGATCTGTGATCGCGGGCGCTATGTGCATGATGCTTTTCGTGCTGAAGAACGCATTTTAAAACCAGCTATTCGAGAAAAATCTGGCTTTGTGGAAGTTTCTTGGGATGAGTCGATTGAGGCTGTTGTTGACTTGCTAAAAGGCAAACGTGTGGGCATTGTCTTTTCTCCCGATTGGAGTGTCGAAGGCTTGGCGTCCATTCGCTTGCTGCATGATACTGTATTTCAAGATGCCAAAGTAGCATTTGACCTACATCGCCGTGATATGCGCGTGTTTGTTTTTGAAGAGGGTTTTTCGATGTCCTCGGCACAAATTGCCGATGCTGATCAGGTGGTTATTTTGGGTTCTGATTTGCGTCAGCGTTTGCCGATTTTGATGCAGGGTCTGCGTAAACGAAGCAATGAAGGTAAGCCTGTGATACGCATTGGTGCTATGAATTATCGAACCAATAGCGAATTAAGTGCCGATGCATTGATTCGGCCGCGCGACTGGGTGGCGGTGATTGCGCGTGCCATGCAGCAGTTGAAAGATTTGGGTAAAACAGCGGCTGGCATGGATGCTTGGCTGGAAAAAGTGGAAGTACGCCATGAGGCAGGGAAGTTGCTGGCAGATGCTTTGTTATCCGATTCTTGTGCCTTGTTGGTTGGAGAAGAGATTCGTTCGCATATTGATGCCGCAGTGTTGATTCATGGTCTGGATCTGATGATGCGTGCTGCAGGCCATGCCGAAGCTGGATCTGATGGGCGAAATTTAATTCCAGAAGGAATGAATACACAATTGTTGTCAGCAGCTTTTGGAGATATTCGTGCCAGTGTGGGTGATTTGTTTGATGCAGCGAATGATGGTGATTTGGATGCCCTGCTATTGATTGGCAGTGATCCGCTGGGTGACGGCTTGTTTTCGATGCAAGCAAAACGAGCGATGGGTAAGGTTCCTCTTGTTCAGGTTGGGGCAATTATGGGGGAGGTATCTGAGTTTGCGGATGTGATATTGCCTGCAGCGGCATATTCGGAAGTGGAAGGAACTTTTATCAATATGGAAGGCCGTATTCGTATGGCTGAACACCCATTGTGTACTATTGGGGAAGAGCGTCCCTTGTGGAAAGTAATGATGCGTATGATTCAGGGTTTTGGCAAAGATGTCCCTGTTGTTGATTTACTTGAATTGCGCACACGCATTGAAGGTTTTTTACCAGAGATGGCAGCAGCATGGAGTACTGATGATCATGATCTATGTTTGTCGGTTGCTCGCAATCGTGATGCCGATAGTATTTCCGATGGTATTGAGCCTGCGATGAGCTTAGATGTTGTTAGCCGCTATTCCATGTACCGTGAGGGTGTGTGGGTGCGTGCGTCTTCATACTTGGTTGAAGCTGGATCTATTCATGCGCTGGATGATGTTTTGGTGCATCCGAACACCTTACAAGCAGCCGGCCTGAATGTTGGGGTATGCAAAGTACGCACTGCATCTGGCGATTTTGATTACCATATCGGTGTGCGTGAAGATGTGGCAGAGGGTGTATTGTTTATTGCTAAACGTGGCATTGCGGGGGATTTATCCTGCGAAGTCATGGCTAGCCTTGGGGGAGGTCAGTAATGGAGTGGTTGGATATGGCCATAACGGCTGGCATTTGGGCTTTAGAAATTTTAGCAATTGCTGTACCTGTTGCTTTAACAGTGGCATATACGACATACGTTGAACGACGTGTGATTGGTATTATGCAAATTCGTAAGGGCTGTAATCGAGTTGGTCCCTTTGGCTTGTTGCAGCCACTGGCAGATGGTTTAAAGCTATTTTTGAAAGAAACGATTATTCCAACAAATGCGAACAAGCTACTGTTTGTTGCGGCTCCAGTGTTGGCGCTGGTACCTGCACTGGTGGCTTTTGCGGTGGTTCCATTTGGCGAAACGAGGCTGTTTGGAATTTGGGACAAAGAGCATGTGATGGCAATTTCGCATCTCAATGTAGGACTGCTCTATATTTTGGCGATTTCAAGCTTGTCCATTTATGGGGTGCTGATGGCTGGTTGGGCGTCCAACTCTAAATATGCTCTCATTGGTGCAGTGCGAGCGACATGTCAGATGATTTCATATGAAATTGCTATGGGATTTGCATTGGTGTGTGTATTAATGCTGGCTGGTAGTATGGATTTGGCAGTAATTGTGAATGCGCAAGCAGGTGGTTTCTGGCATTGGTATATTATTCCGCTATTCCCAATGTTCTTGGTGTATTTTATTTCAGGTTGTGCTGAATCAAATCGTACACCGTTTGACTTGGTAGAAGGTGATGCCGAACTTGTGGCTGGGCATATTGTTGAATATTCAGGCATGTGGTTTGCGACTTTTTCATTGGCTGAATATGGCGCGATGATTTTGATTAGTTTGTTGACCTCCATTTTATTCTTGGGTGGCTGGCATGCTCCAATTCCTGCTCTGGACTTTATTCCTGGCACGATTTGGCTGTTATTGAAAGCTGCTTTTTTCATCTTTGTGTTTATTTGGTTTCGCGCAACATTCCCGCGTTATCGTTATGATCAAATGATGCGTTTGGGTTGGAAGGTGTTCCTGCCATGGACCCTAGCTTGGATTGCAGTGTTGGGCATTTGTACTTATGCCGGTGAGCTTTATGAAGGTTTGCAGTTTTTAAGTGATGCGATTGGCTTCTATCAGCCTTGGAGGTCTTGAGATGCGTTTGATTAAACATGCCTTAAAGACTTGGTTGCTGTGGGAGCTGGTGAAAGGCTTGGCTTTGACCATGCGCTATTTCTTTAAAAAAAGTATTACTGTTGAGTATCCTGAAGAACGTACGCCGTTGTCACCGCGTTTCCGTGGATTGCATGCATTGCGTCGTTATGATAGCGGTGAAGAGCGTTGTATTGCCTGTAAGTTGTGTGAAGTTATTTGTCCTGCATTGGCGATCGTGATTGAATCGGAAGAGCGTGAAGATGGTAGCCGGCGTACCACACGTTACGATATTGATATGACCAAATGTATTTATTGTGGCCTATGTCAGGAAGCGTGCCCTGTGGATGCGATTGTTGAAACGCAGCATTTTGAATATGCCAGTGAAACACGCGAAGCATTGTATTATACCAAAGAGATGTTGCTTGAAGTTGGTGAACAATATGAGGCACAGATTACTGCCAATATTAAAGCTGACGCGCCGTATCGTTAAGTTTTTGATACAGGATTAGGAGGGGAAATGCTCGAAGCTGGATTCTTTTATCTGTTTGCTGCTATGGTTATTGTAGGCGGCATGGGTGTGGTGCTTGCACGCAATACCATGCATTCTGTGATGTTCTTAATTTTTTGCTTTTTCAATGCTGCAGGCTTGTTTTTTTTATTGGATGCCGAATTCTTGGGTATTATCCTGATTTTGATTTATGTTGGTGCAGTGATGGTGCTGTTCATGTTTGTGATCATGATGTTGGAAGTGAATCAGGCAAAGTTAAAAGAAGGGTTTCTACAGTACTTGCCGATTGGTGGTATGATTGCGCTGATTTTACTGATTGAATTTATCGCAGCATCGGGAAGTGGCGTGTTTCATACTGATGCTATAGCAGCGGTCGGGCATTTTGGTAAAGATGTGAATAATACTGTTGAAATCGGCAAGGTTTTATATACCCAGTATTTGTTGGGCTTTGAAATCGCGGCGATTATCTTGTTGGTGGCTTTGGTTGGATCCATTGTATTGACCTTGCGCACACGTAAAGATGCCAAATATCAGAATATTTCGAAACAGGTAAATGTGCGTAAAGAAGATCGTTTGCGCAAGGTGAGGATGTAATCATGATTGGCTTATCCGATTATTTAATTGTTGCTGCCTGTTTGTTTTCACTGGGTGTAATTGGTTTGTTTTTAAATCGAAAAAATGTCATTACAATTTTAATGTGCATTGAACTTATTTTATTGGCTGTAAACATTAACTTTGTGGCATTTTCGCATTACCTACAGGATATAAATGGCCAAATTTTTGTGTTTTTTGTATTAACCGTCGCAGCTTCAGAAGTTGCAGTTGGCTTGGCAATTCTAGTAGCATTTTATCGAACGCGTCGCTCCATTGACGTTGAAGATATCAATACGCTACAGGGTTAAGGGAGGCTTTCGTGGGAGAAACCATCACAACGCTGAATACGCTTGAATTATTGGCGATTCCAGCATTGCCTTTGATTGCAGCTCTGGCTGCAGGCCTATTTGGCTGGGCATTGAAGGACACTTTAACGCACTGGATTACCTGCGTGGCAGTAGTTGCTGCGGCGGCTCTGTCTATTGACGTTTTTCTGCAAGTACTCGATGGCGCATCTTTTTATGGGAACTTCTGGACTTGGATGATTTCGGATAAATTCATTGTACCAGTGGGTATGATGATTGATCCACTCACTGCGATTATGATGGTGACGGTAACCGTTGTATCTGCCTGTGTGCATATTTATACCATTGGTTACATGCATGGTGATCCAGGTTATTCACGCTTCTTTTCTTATATTTCTGCGTTTACCTTTTCCATGCTGGTCTTGGTTATGGGAAATAACTTCTTTACCTTATTTTTTGGCTGGGAAGCAGTGGGTCTGTTTTCATACTTGCTGATTGGTTTTTGGTTTAAGCGCGAGTCGGCCAATTCTGCCGCACTCAAGGCCTTTATTGTAAACCGTGTAGGGGACTTAGGTTTTGCGGTTGGTATTTTGGCTGTTTGGTATTATTTCGGCACGATTGATTACCGTGAAGTGTTTGCCGCTGTTTCAAGTATGGTTGCAGAAGGCCATGTGCTGCATTTCCTTGGCGGGGAAATGGATGCGATTACATTTATTTGTTTGGCACTGTTTGTCGGTGCCATGGGTAAATCAGGTCAGGTACCATTGCATGTTTGGCTGCCTGATTCCATGGAAGGGCCAACACCTATTTCCGCATTGATTCATGCGGCAACCATGGTCACTGCGGGTGTATTTATGGTGGCTCGGCTGTCTCCGATGTTTGAATTTTCTGAAACGGCATTGGCTGCGGTGATTATTGTGGGTGCAACTACGGCGTTTATGTGTGCAACCATTGGTTTGGTGCAAAATGACATTAAACGTGTCATTGCTTACTCTACCTGTTCGCAGTTGGGTTATATGTTCGTGGCCTGTGGCGTTTCTGCTTATTCAGTTGGTATTTTCCACTTGATGACGCATGCTTATTTTAAATCGTTATTATTCTTGGCTGCGGGTTCGGTGATTCATGCTGTACTCGCCCAACAGGATATTCGTAAGATGGGGCAGTTGCGCAAATACATGCCAATTACCTATATCACCATGTTTATTGCCGCCTTGGCATTATCAGGTGTGCCTCCCTTTGCTGGTTTCTGGTCAAAAGATTTGATTATTGAAGCAACCATGGTGCGTGATATGGGCTGGGTTAGTGAAGTGGCATACTATGCATTGCTTTCAGGTGTGTTTATGACGGCTTTTTATACTTTCCGTATGTTCTTTTTAACCTTTCATAACTCGGATCGTGTGCCTGCAGAAACCAAGGCTCATTTACATGAATCACCGAAAGTAATTACCGTACCATTGATGATTTTGGCGATTGGCGCATTGGGTTCAGGGGCTTGGGGTTATTACAGTCTGAATATTTCAAATCCTGAAGTGATTGATGGTTTTTTTGCTAACTCACTATTTGTGATGGATGCACACAACCCACTTATGCGTCTTGAAGAGCTTGAACATGCAGGGGAGATTGGTTTCTTTGGTGAATATATGCCGCTTATTTTGGCCTTTATGGGGATTGGACTGGCTTGGTTGATGTACTTTAAAGAATCTACGATGCCTGCAACGCTGGCTGCGACATTTCCAGCATTGCACAAGTTTTTACTCAATAAATGGTATTGGGATGAGTTGTATGAAAAGATATTTATTCGTCCAGCGCAATGTTTGGGTATGATATTATGGCAGAAGGGCGATTTGGCTATGATTGATAAGGGCATGATTCATGGTGGAATTATTGATTCAGTACAAGCTGGGGCGGCGCGGCTTCGTCGTATGCAAACAGGCATGGTTTACCATTATGCTTATGGTATGGTGATTGGTGTGTTCGGTTTGCTGACTTGGCTGTTGTTGAAGGCATAGGGGAGATTTGATGGAATCGTTGCACAACGTATTGGGCTTTCCCATTTTAAGTTTGAGTATTTTCCTGCCAACAGCAGGAGCATTGTTGATTTGGTTGTTTCTGAAAAATGATAATGCTGTGCGCTGGGCTGCACTGATTGTTTCGGTTGCGACATTTATTGTAACATTACCTTTGGCAACAGCGTTTGATCCCACGACAGCGCATATGCAATTTGAAGAGCTGCACCATTGGATTCCTGCGTTTAATATCCATTACCAACTGGGCGTGGATGGTATTTCGATGCCTTTTGTTATTTTGACCAGCTTATTGACGATTATTTGTGTTATTTCAGCTTGGCGTTGTATCCAAACGCGTGTGAAAGAATATATGTTGGCGTTTCTTATCCTTGAAACGACATTGATTGGTGTGTTTTGTGCATTGGATGCCATATTGTTTTACTTCTTCTGGGAAGCGATGCTGATTCCAATGTTTCTGATTATTGGCGTGTGGGGTGGTAAGAACCGTGTTTATGCGACCTTGAAGTTCTTCCTATATACCTTGGGCGGGTCGGTACTGATGTTGATTGCTGTGATTGCAATGTATTTCAAAACAGGTGGAAGTTTTAGTATATTGGCATATATGGATTACCCATTTGATTTCGAATGGCAGTTTTGGATTTTCCTTGCTTTTTTGGTGGCTTTTGCTGTAAAAGTACCGATGTGGCCCGTGCACACATGGCTGCCTGATGCGCATACCGAAGCACCAACGGCTGGCTCGGTGATTCTGGCGGGCATTTTGTTGAAAATGGGTGGTTATGGTTTCTTGCGGTTTTCGCTGCCAATGTTACCAGATGCCTCGCAATACTTTGTACCATTGATGGTTGGCTTGAGTTTGATTGCCATTGTATATATTTCTTTTGTAGCCATGATGCAAACAGACTTGAAGCGTTTGATTGCTTATTCATCTATTGCACATATGGGATTTGTAACATTGGGTACTTTTATGTTTACGCAGCAGGCTATTGAAGGCGCTGTTATTAATATGATTTCCCATGGCTTTGTTGCAGCGGCGTTATTCCTTTGTGTGGGTGTCTTGTATGACCGTATGCACACTCGTGATATATTGGCGTATGGTGGTGTGGCGAGTGTGATGCCCGTATTTGCTGCCGTGATGTTGTTTTTCTGTATGGCGAATATTGCACTACCTGGCGCAAGTTCATTTGTTGGTGAGATTATGGTCTTGATTGGAACCTTCTCAGCAGATCAGTTGTATAATTTTTCATTCTCTACCAAATGGGTAGCTATTGCTGCGACTATTAGTGTGGTGCTTTCAGCCTGTTATACACTGTGGATGTACAAGCGTGTGATGATGGGTGACTTGGTGAAAGATGAAGTGAAAGCGATGCCTGATATGTCAGCCCGTGAATTCATGTATTTTGTACCGTTAATTTTGTTGGTGTTGTGGATGGGTGTATATCCATTACCTGTCCTTGATATTATGCATGTATCAATAAGCAATTTAATTGAGCAGGCAACATCAAGCAAGCTAGAAGATGCGGCTCTAATTGCTCAAAGTGCAGCAGCAGCGCACATAACAGGACATTGAGGTAAGACATGGCAAATGTGACACTCCCATTCCCATTCCCGCAGCATTTGGAATTGATACTGCCAGAAATGATTATCGCCGTAATGGCGATGGCTTTGTTGATGTGGGACATCTTTTTACCGAAATCTAAAAAGAATTGGATTGCATACGCAACCATCGCCACATGCATGGTAACAGCTTACGCTACGATTCTGCTAACCCCTGCAGCTTCTATGACCACTTTCTATGGTTATTTTGTGATGGATCCATTCGCATCATTTGCCAAATTATTGATGTTGGTAGCAACCGTGTTTGCGGTGATTCTATCCTTGGATTATATGAAAGATGAAGAGTATTTGGGTGAGTATTATTGCCTGATGCTCTTTGCACTGCTGGGTATGATGTTGATGGTTTCATCGAATAACTTCGTTACAATGTACCTTGGTTTGGAGTTGATGGCTCTAAGTGTTTATGTATTAGTGGGCTATCAGCGTGATGTGCTGCGCTCATCAGAAGCCGCCTTGAAATATTTTATTCTTGGCGCCTTATCCTCAGGTATGCTGTTATACGGTATTACTTTCCTGTATGGCGTTACTACAAGCTTTGACTTTGCGACAATTGGCACACGCTTGGTGGATGCCAACGACTCTGCCCATGGCGTTGTTATGTTGGGTATGGTTTTTGTGTTGGCAGGTTTGGCATTCAAAGTTTCGATTGCCCCTTTCCACATGTGGACGCCCGACACCTATGAAGGTGCCCCCACACCTGTTACAGCCTTTATTTCGGTAGCACCAAAGGTTGCAGGGTTTGTTGTTTTTATGCGTGTGCTGCATGATGTTTTACCTGCGGTTCAGGCTGACTATACCATGATCCTCGTGTTTCTGGCAGCACTGAGCATTATTATTGGTAATGTCGCTGCGATTGCGCAGCGCAATATCAAACGTATGTTGGCTTACTCAACAATTGGTCATGTGGGTTTTGTCTTGTTGGGCTTGATTGCGGCGAATGAAGCTGGCTATGCGGGCGCATTGGTTTACTTAACCGTTTATTTATTTATGAACATGGGTGTGTTTGCGATTATCATTTTGATGCGCCGTGATGGTATACAGGGTGAACTACTGGATGATTTTTCAGGCCTATCCAAGGTTCGTCCAGGCTATGCACTGGCCATGGGCTTATTATTATTCTCCTTGGCTGGAATTCCATTTTTGGGTGGTTTCTGGGCGAAATATGTGGTGATTATGGCTGCTATTGAAGCTGACCACCTGTATTTGGCCATATTGGCAATTATTTTCTCAGTGGTTGGTTGTTTCTATTATTTGCGCGTTATAAAATACATGTACTTTGATGATGCCCGTGTTGACTTTAATTTTATCGAAAGTTCGCTGATGAAGATAGCAGTGGCGGTAACTGCTGTGGCAGTTACGGTGATTGGCTTATATCCAGATCCTGTGATACAGATTTGCAAACAGGCATTGGTCGGCTTGATCTAAGCCGCATTATGCATAAATACTGCAACCTATCTGTCCACGCAAAAACTGGGCTAATAGAGTTCTCTCATGAGCCATACGAACTATATTTCCTCAATGGATTATAAACTAAAATCAAAGCGCCCCTTACACAGAGGCTTTTTTCACTTAGATAGCTATAGCATTGAGCATGAACGCTTTGATGGCGGCACACTTCATATTGAACGCGAGCATCTAGAACGTGGCAATGCTGTTGCTGTGTTATTGTACGATGCCGAATCAGATGATGTTTTATTGATTGAGCAATTTCGCATTGGTGCAGCCGTACGCAAGGACAATGCATGGCTGATTGAAGTGGTTGCAGGCATGATTGATGAAGGCGAAGATGCTCAAGCTGCAGGGCGCCGTGAGGCAATTGAAGAGGCGGGTTATGCTCCCACAAGCATGCAGTTTCTCGGAAAGTATTACACAACACCTGGCGGATCATCCGAACACATCACCTTGTTCTTAGGGCTTGTTAATCGCCATGAACCAATCGGTGGTGGCGGTGGTATGGCGTGTGAGCATGAAGATATTCGCCATTTTTGGCTGCCCCGAGCGCAGGCAATGCAATGGATTTTCAATGGCCGAATAAATTCGGGTGCGCCGATGCTAGCGCTGCTATTGGCATTTTCTGATAGAGTTAGTGCTTGCAGGGAGGGCTAAAAAAGTGGGCATTCACGTGGGCAACAAACACAATGACCAACTGGGTCTCTGGATGTTTATTGCTGTCATTATTATTACGACGGCTGTTTTCCTCTGGACAAGCGCACACTACCAACGAGACAATGCATCACTTGATACCCATGTTGATGCACAGGGTCAACTGCATGTATTGGGCATTACTTTGGCTCAAACAAGCTTAAAACAAGCCGAAAATATACTTCAAAGCAAGAGTGATGTGGCATTGTATATTTATCCTCAAAAACACGAAAAAGAAGGGCGTAAATTGGAAGCCTTCTTCCCTGCGATTGCGGATCATACAAAGGTTATCTTGTTGCTGGATATGAGTCGGCAAAACTTGGATTTACTTGAGTCGGATGCAACAATACCACATCTATATCCGAATAATGTTGTTCGGATGAATCTTGCAGCCGATGATCGCCGTGGCTTGGATCAAGCTATTGTGCGCGAATTAACACTGATCCCCAGTGTTGTTGTGTCCGCTGAAAATCTTAAAGCTCGCTTTGGTGAGCCCGATTTGGTGGAGTCCATGCCTACTTATGCGGTGTATCATTATAAAAGCATAGGCTTGCAAGCTAGATTAAATAAGCAAGAGCCTCCTAGCCTGCACTTTCGCAATCCTACAAAGATGCCATAAAGGTCTCGAAAAAATAAAATCATTCAAATGTTGCGCTGGATAGAAGTTCGGATTCAAAGTTACGGCGACAGTTTACTAAATACACTTATTATGGGGCACTAATCCATGGCTAACCCTGCCCTTTAGGCATAAATATTACACCGGCGAGCCATCAGACGATTAGCAGCAATGCGCACTTTCACAGGCGTAGTGCTACACTAAGAAAGTACAACGAAGCAGATGACCGTCTAATGATTTGCCCAAGGGCGCTCATCAGAAGCACTAATTCTGAGTTGCAGAGCTTGCTAAGGGAGCCGTCATTGGCCTGTGCACTACGTTTCATCTTAATATTTCTGGTGAATAGGTGCAGAATTTATGGCTAAAGGGCAGGGCTAACTTATCTTACCTTGTTAAACTTAAGACGAAGAAACGGGATGCCAAAAAAGGATGAGGGTAGAAATTAAGTGTATTTAGTAAACTGTCGCCGTAATTCTTTGAAAGAATTTGGGTAATGCGATTGTTCTGAGGCTTACAAAGGATGAAAGCGAATGCGGTTATGTCGAAAGTTTTCAAACTGTTCACTTGGGATGTTAAAGGGTTCAGCTGCACGGATGGCTGCAATCAGCGTTTGATCCAATGCGCTATTGCCTGATGACTCAATAATTTTAACACTGAGCAAATGCCCATTACGCTGTAAAGTCATTTCTACAACAGGGTCAGGTGTATTTTCATGGATGCCACCTGGAACCTTCCAGTGGCGCTGCACTGCCGCTTGCATCATGACAATGTATTGGTCGATTTCTTGCGTTGAAAGTTGTTTGTCCATGAGCTCTGTAATATTTGTTTTGGCTTTTGTATGTGTTTTTCTTGGGCTATTGCGGCTTGATTCGATGGGTGCGAAAGGATCAAAATAAGGTTCTTTCTGAACCTTTTTAGGTGTGGAATTTTTGATTGTTTTTTGTTTTTCTTGTAATTTTACAACGGGTTTCTTTTTGGGTTTCGGTGTAACCTTAAGCTTTTTCTTTGTTTGTTTTTTTATTTTCTTCGGTTGATGTTTCTTAATAGTTTTTTTTATCGTTTTTTTGATCGTTTTCTTTTTCGCTGATGACTGCTGCATTTTTTTCAAGTCTTGTGCCGAAATCATACTGACTTCAATGCGTTTAATGGGCGGTGATGGCGTATACGCACTTTTCCACCATGCGACGATGATAATCACGCATGCAATGAACACATGCGCCAAGACTGCAAACAGCAAATCCTGCTTGCAGAAAGTAGCATCACTAT
>JAUZQT010000017.1 GCA_030950825.1 Mariprofundaceae bacterium
GAATACAATGATTGAAAAGCAAGTATAGTGTGACACCAGCGGGAAACCGTCTGGAAAATAGAAAAAAAACAAATACCTGCTTACACAATCAGAGGTTCGGTCTACTCGACAATCGTTGTGATGATTGCGGATAAAGGGGCAGCAAGGGCACGACAGTATTTGTGAACTATTCAGGTTAAGGGCAACGGGGAAAATAACTATCCAATTCTGCTGGTCTATAAGCCCGCCTTCGTCGTTGCTGAATCAGTCACATAGCCCTTCTATGCACCATGCTCGTCGCCTTGAAGACGAAATTCTATCCTGCGCATAATCTGGATGTTTTATTTCTTCCGCGACCCTAACGTCACATCATAAGTGTAGCAGAAAATATTGGGATGCTTTCGATCAGAAAAGGCGCGCTCTATTTTTTCTTATACGAAGCTACATTATATCCACCAAGCCAGAATGAGGGGGCACTTCCAGTGAGGCTTTATAGCAGCTATTTGACGGCAACGAACCAGTCTTTATGACGGTACTGAATAGTTGCGAAAAACTTTATCCAAGTTGTCTGTTACAGTAATTTCAAAAGCGTAAGGTGCAAGTGTAAGAGTGTGCACCTAAGCTTCGACCACGTCACCATTCAACGTACGCCGCAGGTTTGCAGGCGGCGTTTATGGGTAGAGGGTTATATATTATATGATGAAACACATTATTTTCATGGCATTGGCAGCAACGTTTAGTTTGCAGGCACAAGCAACAGAGCGCATTTCAGTCGTAGGCTCAACAACGGTTTTGCCCGTTGTGTCACAGGCTGCAGAGGCACATCACAGGCTTCATCCAGATGTTGTGATCACAGTTTCAGGCGGCGGATCTGGTGTTGGTATTGCTTCAATTATTCAGGGCACAGCACAATTGGGCATGGCTTCACGTGAGACAAGCCCTGAGGAGCAGAGCAAGCTGGATGGCAAGGTGGATAATATTGTCATTGCTTCAGATGCCGTTGCAGTTGTGGTATCCAAGGCCGTGTATGAAAGCGGCATCCATCAATTATCGCTTGAACAAATTGCCGATATTTATCGAGGAAAAGTACGTAACTGGAAAGATTTGGGTGGTGTGGATGCGCGTATTCTGGTGATTGATAAAGAGGCATCACGTGGAACACGCCATGTGTTTGCCAAGGCTGTATTAGGCAGTGCACACGCTCGTGCAGCAGGTGCTTCGATTATTTCAGGCTCCAACAATGAAGAGCAAATGATTGTCTCGCGCAGTGACAGCGCGATAGGCATGCTCTCCAATGCTTGGCTTAATGATAAAGTTCGTGGTGTGGATATTATCGTCAATGGCAAATCCATTGCCCCAACGATTGATCATGTTCTTGATGGTAGCTACCCGATTGCTCGTGGCTTGCATGTGTTGCTTCCACATGCTTCAACACAGGCAACCAAAGATTTTGTGCGGTTTTTACTCTCTGAGCAAGGTCAGAAAATTGTGCAGGAAGTGGGCTATTTGCCAGTTCAATAAAAGAACATGATAAGCGCATGCTAAAATCGCCTTTATATCTCCTGCTTATCAGTGCTTGCATGGTGGCGCTTATCAGTGCAACTGTTTTGTTTTGGTTCTTGTGGGATAGTTCATGGCCATACTGGCAAGCATTTGGTATTTCCCAGCTGTGGGCACCAGAATGGTATCCTTATGAATCCTTGTATGGCTTGTTGCCTGCGATCATCGGCACAGCTTGGGCAATATTTATTGCTATGATCATTGCTGTGCCTTGCGGGCTAGCGGCAGCGATTGTTAGTAGTGAAATCTTACCCCGCTTTTGGCAAGGCTGGTTACGCTTGATGGTGGAACTATTGGCGGGTATCCCGTCGGTGGTTTATGGTTTGATTGCTCTATGGTTGCTTCTGCCATGGCTGCAAAACAGCTTTGATTTATTAACTGGGCACAGCCTATTGGCAGCTGGGATGATTTTATCGTTAATGATTCTACCGACAATTATGCTTATGTCATACGATGCATTGCGCTTGATTCCCATTGAGCAGCGCGAAGCAGGCATGAGTCTGGGCATGGATTGGAATCAATGCCTGTTACGCATTTTGCTGCCGCAAGCTTGGCCGAGTATTCGTTCGGGCATTTTATTGGCTTTGGGTCGTGCATTGGGCGAAACAATGGCCGTTATGTTGGTGGTTGGCTCGATGGATCGCCTGCCGCAGCCGATTTACAACATCTTGGAGCCAGCTCAAACCCTGACCTCACGCATTGGTAGGGAAATGGGTGAAGCGGCTTTTGGTTCCATGCACTTTTCAGCTTTAATAGCATGTGGCCTAGTATTGGCGGTCATGGCCATTTGTTTAAGCTTGTTGGCGCAGCATCACAAACCTGCGGTGACACAATGAAAGCTGTGCTTATTTTGTTGGCACTGCCAGCAATTTTGCTGCCTTTGGCATGTTTTGTGTACATTATTATACAAGCCTTGCCTGCCTTGAACTGGGAATTACTGATGGGATCCAATACAACAAGCGGCAGTTTGTTTGCTGGCACTGCTGGTACGGGGCATGGTTTATGGGGGCAAATAAGTGGGTCGTTGTTGATGATGTTATTGGCGTGTTTTCTGGCAGCCCCTCTTGCCTTGAGCATTGCACTTTTTCACGCGCTATGGGCTTCACCATATCAGCAACGTATGATGGTAATATTATTGCAGGTTCTGCAAGGTATACCGCCTATTGTTTATGGCTTGTGTGGGCTCATCGTCTTGGTGCATTTATTGCATTGGGGCATTTCGCTGGCAGCAGGAGGGGTGATTTTAGCCCTTGTTATTTTACCCTTATTAAGCAGTAATGCGATCCATGCACTGGAACGCATTCCAATAGCACAAACCGAATCGGCCAAGGCCTTAGGCTTAAGTGTCGGTGCGGTCATTGTTCGGGTTTGGCTGCCATCAGCGTGGTCAAGCATGTTGACAGGCTTGCTCTTGGCAATGGCGCGCGCACTATCTGAGACAGCACCGATTTTATTTACTGCAACGGTATTTTCGGGCATTACTTGGCCCGACTCCATTTTTTCACCCGTTACAAGTCTGCAAACTCATATTTTTTATCTAGCGCAAGAAGGATCCAATGCCCATGCTGTTGATATGGCATGGGCATCGGCCGCTGTTTTATTGGGTTTGGTGTTATGTTTTAGTCTAATGGCGCGGCTTTTACGGCGATATGAGGGGGCTTTATGAGTCAATTATTGCATGATGAACAGCAGCAGGGAAACACGCAACAAACGAGCTGCTCTGCACCAAGCAGTATCTCATTAAAAGAGTTATCGCTTGAGCTATCTGGCACGAAAATTTTAAAGAATGTATCCTTTGATTTATCCAGCGCAGGGATTAACTGTCTCGTTGGCCCTTCTGGGGCAGGAAAAAGCTCGCTATTGCGTTGTTTAACGCTGCTGTATGATAACTGGCAGGGGAAAATCACCATGGATGGCATAGCCATTCAATCATGGCCGAAAGGAGCTGATGCCTTGCGTCGTCATATTGGTCTCATTGCACAAAAGCCATCGATCTTTCCCACGTCAATTTACCAGAATGTTATTTTTGGTTTATCGCGCCAAGAACGCAAACAAGATCAACAAAAGTGGGTTGAAGCATGTTTAAGGAAAGCGGCTTTGTGGGATGAGGTATGCAATCGTTTGTTTGATCCTGCCAGTACCCTATCAATAGGCCAGCAACAACGCCTATGTATAGCACGGGTTATAGCGCTAAACCCCAATGTTTTATTGCTGGATGAGCCGACATCCTCGCTTGATCCTCGCTCCAAACAACTGATTGAAGCTTCCTTGTACGACTTGGCAAAAAATATACCCGTTTTATGCGTGACCCATGACCTAGAACAAGCCCAGCGTTTGCAAGGACAAATGATTTTTATGTGTGATGGTAAGCTTATTGAAACAGCGCCCACCAATGATTTCTTTCAAAGCCCCAAACGCTTAGAAACACGCGAGTTTTTGCGTTGGTCGGTATGCAATTGTGATGAGTGAACCGTTGGGATAAGCGCTGAAGATTTTTTAGTTTGAGCATTTTTCTTTACTAGCGAGTGAATTGAAGGCAAATTTATACCCTATATGATATTCTCGGACAGCCTCCTAGGGAACGGGAATTAAATAACTTGTGCACTTCAACTTATCTTTTTGCCCAGCATCGACGTTGCAAAAAAGCTTGCATAGCGGGCTATGCTTCGCTTTTTGCTCCTTGATGCTGAATAAAAATTCTGCGCTTTAAATGCACAAGGTATTTAATTACCTTTCCTAAGCTGCTAAAATCATTCAGGATTTCGTGGGCAGTGTATTGTTTGAAGTGCGCCTAAGGCATCGTAAACCAATGACTTATTTATTTACGATGCCTAAGTGAGTGTCTTTGAATTTTAAACTGGCGTAAAGGAGAGGGGATTTGCTGTATAGTATCGCAGGATGGATTGAGAAACATCAACAGTGGTTTCGATTCCCGCTCGTTATTTTGATGGCGCTACTTGCTTTTGCGACGGCTCTGACTCGCCCTAGTTTCACTGAACAAATTGAATTGAAGCTGCTGGATCAACATTTTAAAATGCGGGGAGTGATTCCCCATGATCCACGTGTTGTTATTGTTGCTGTTGATGATAACGCTTTAACCGAAGTTGGCCGCTGGCCATGGTCACGTGATAAAATAGCAACGATTGTAGACCGTATTCTCGGTGAGCACCAAGCTAGAGCCTTGGGTTTTGATATTGTGTTTTCAGAAGAGCAGTTGAACCCATTTAAAGAAAGTCTTCGTTTGTTAAGTGATGGGCAGCAGGCAGACAAAACGGTTACCCACTGGCTTGAAAAGCATCAGGGTATGGGCGATATTGATGCCCGCTTAGAGAGCGTACTACAACAATATCACGATCGTTTGGTTCCTGGTTATTTCTTTTATCCGAAAGGAGCCAAGGTGCCTGAACTGGCTCTGGAAAACTTGCCCAAACACTTGGCCTTGATGCAAAACTCAGCGATGACATACGAATTTTCAGAAAAAGCATTTTCTTTAATTCCACGTTTGGCTGCCATTGAAGGAAACTTGCCTCGTTTTACAGCGCAAGCCGATGCCGTTGGCTTTTTCAATTTTTTCCCAGATATGGATGGTACGGTTCGTCGTATTCCTTTGATGGTTGAAGGTGATGGCTATATTTACCCCAGCATGGATATGCAATTATTGCGTATTTTTAAGGGCTGGCCTGCATTAACGCTCAAAGTTGGTGATCATGGCGTGGAGTCATTGACCTTGGGCGAACAGAATATTCGTATTGATCCTTCTGGAAGCATGATTCTTAACCACTATGGCCCAGGTTACACTTTTCAGCATATTTCTGCGGCCGATATTTTGGCCGACCGTGTTCCAGCAGACAGTCTTAAAGGTGCCATTGTTTTATTGGGTGTAACGGCTGTGGGGGTATTCGATTATCGCCCTAGCCCCTTTGACTCCGTTTTCCCCGGTGTTGAAGGCCATGCAGCAGCTATTTCCAATGTATTGAATGATGAAGAAATATCTCGCCCAAACATACTGGAAGGTGTTGAGCTGTTCGCTGTATTCTTTCTTGCACTACTTTGTGGTCGCCTGGTGATTGGAACTGGGCCAATTGTTCAGTCAATCAGTATCTTTGGAGTACCCTTGCTGCTGCTGACCTTATCTTGGTGGTTATTTAGCAGCTTTGGTATTTGGCTACAAGTGACATATTTACTGCTGGCGATTTTGCTGGCCACCATTCCCGTAACATTAATTGAATACGTTGTGGAATCTTATAAACGCGCTTTTATTCATGATGCCTTTGCACATTATTTAGCACCTGAGGTTGTAGAAGGTCTGGCAAGAAACCCCGAGATGCTCAAATTAGGAGGGGAAGAAAAGTATTTAACGGCCTTTTTCTCAGATATTGCCGCCTTTTCCAGTTTTTCGGAAAAACTTACACCAACCGAGTTGGTTCACTTTCTTAATCAGTACCTAACAGAAATGAGTAACATTATTCTAAAGAATGGCGGTACGATTGATAAGTATGAAGGCGATGCCATTATTGCTTTTTTCGGTGCACCACTGGATATGGAAGATCACGCATTTAAGTGTGTGTTATCAGCGATGGAGCAGCAGCAGTGCTTGGATAGATTGCGTGATGTGTGGATTGAAGAGGGTTCGCCTGAAGTGCATATTCGAATTGGTTTAAACTCAGGTCCCATGGTTGTCGGAAATATGGGAACGGATACCCATATGAACTACACCATGATGGGGGATCATGTTAATCTCGCAGCGCGTTTGGAAGGTGTATGTAAGGTCTATCGTGTGCCAATTTTGATGAGCCGTGATACCTATGTTGAAGTACGCGAGCAGGTGGCTGCGCGTTTTATTGATCGTGTGCAGGTGGTTGGGCGGCAACAGCCAGTGGATCTATATGAGCCGCTGGCATTGCGTGAGCTTGTAGAACCAGAAGTCATACAACGTAGCCGTCAATATGAAAAGGCGTGGGGTATGATGCATCGCAGGCATTTCCCTGAGGCTATTAAAATATTAAGCCATCTGCACAAGGAATACCCTGATGATGGATTGTATGAAGTGATGCTGGCACGTGCTTATCACTATGCTAAAACTCCACCAGAATCAGGCTGGACGGGTATTTTTGTGTTGGAAAGTAAATAACACGGAATCACGATGATTTATGAATAATTCAGGCTAGTATTTTTTAAGATTAAAATAGCAAGGCACTGCAATGGTGAACTCATGAGAACCTCGTCCAAACGGGCGCATGGTCTGATGGTCTTTCTTTGGCGCGATAATCGGTGTGTACACCGCCTTCTTTCACCAGCATGTTTGGTGTTGCAAGAATATGATCAATGCGGATGCCCCAACCTCGACGGTAGGCATTCACGCGGTAATCCCACCAGCTATGCATGGCTTCATCAGGGTATAATTGACGAAGGGTGTCATAAAGCCCTAAATCCATAAGCGAGGAAAACCACTCACGTTCGACTGTTGAACACATGATTTTTTCCACCCAACGGGATGGATCATGGATATCCAAATCCGCAGGGGCAATATTGTAATCACCCAGCAAGACCAACTTATCATGCTGTTGCAATTCCGCTTTTAAATACTCTCGCAAAGCATTCAACCAAGTTAATTTATAGGCGTATTTATCCGAGCCTACTTCTTGCCCATTGGGGATATAAACATCAATCACGCGCACACCATCAATGGTCGCCGCTACAACGCGCCGCTGCGGGTCATCCAGTTCAGGAATTTGAAACACCACATCCGACATCGGCATGCGACTGATGATGGCCACACAATTGTATGTTTTTTGCCCTGAAAATTGAACATGATAACCAGCTTCTTCAAGCTGCGTTTGTGGAAAATCTTTATCTTGTTGTTTGGTTTCTTGTAGAGCGAGAACATCGGGCTGTTCTTTCTCTAAATATTCCAAAACATGCGCCAACCGAACTTTTAAGGAATTGACATTCCATGTCACAATTTTCATGCGCGCTTCTCTTTATTCAATAGCCATGCGATCCATGCCAGGCCTGTCACCAACATAAACGAGGATAAAAGCATGCCCATGGTTAAAAAGTCGCCATACAAGAAACCAAGCTGTACATCAGGTTGACGATAATTTTCACAAACGATACGTGCCAATGCGTAACCAGTTAAAAATATCGCCACACGTATGCCCTCAGGCCAATCGCGTTTACGCGTAAACCATAAAATAAGAAATAGCACTACGCCTTCAAGCAACATCTCATACAATTGGCTGGGGTGTCTCAAAGAATGCCCTGCGCCAGGGAAAATCATCGCCCAAGGCACATCCGCAGTGGTCATGCGCCCCCATAATTCACCGTTGATGAAATTACCCATGCGCCCGAATGCCAAGCCAATCGGTGCAACTACAAAAAACTTATCCATCAATAACATGAATGGCATCTGATGTTTACGGCAATACCATAAACCCGCCACAATAGGCCCTACCAGCCCACCATGAAACGACATACCACCCTGCCAAATATAAAATATTTCAATAGGGTGTCCGATATAATAAGAAAAATTATAAAACAACACATAAGCCAAGCGTCCACCCAGCACCACACCCAAAATCAACGCTGTAAATAACCCTTCATAGGCTTCGGGTTTTACGCTGAGATCCCATGCACCACATTCACGCAGCTGTTTGCGTACCAGCAACCATACCGCAGAAAAACCAAAGACATACATCAGCCCATACCAATGAATGGCAAAAGGGCCAAGTTGAAGGGCTACAGGATCAATATGCGGCGCAATCATGTCAGCATCCACAGCAATAAGAGCCCAAATAAAATGCGATAAATACCAAAAGCAACAAAAGTGAAACGTTCAAGGAATTGAATAAACAAACGCATTACCAGCCATGCTGAAATAAAAGCAACCACAAAGCCGACCAGCAACACAATGAGGTTCGTACCCATGAATTCATCAGAATGCTTGAGCAAGTCAAAGCCACTGGCAGCCATCATCACGGGTAATGCCAAAAGAAACGAAAATTCAGCACTGGCTTTGCGGCTTAAGCCAACAAGCAGTGCGCCGATGATGGAGGCACCAGCTCGGCTTGTGCCTGGTATTAAAGCAAAGACCTGAGCAATACCAATCCATAAAGCCTGACGGTAACTTAAATCTTCAACACGTTGGACAGGGTACGTTTTATCTCGATGGAAATATTCAACAACAAGAAAAATAATGCCGCCTACAATAAACATCACCGCGACAATATCGACGGTAAACATGGCTTTTATTTGCTTGTGAAACAAGAAACCGACGATACCAAGTGGTATAAAAGCCAAGACAACTTTTTTCCACAGATCCAAATAAATAAAGGAAAATTTTTCCCGATAATTGGCAACTACCGCCAAAATCGCAGCCAGTTGAATAATCACTTCAAAGGCTTTATTTTCATCATTCTGCTCAATACCCATCCATTGACTTGCGACAATCAAATGCCCTGTAGAAGAAATAGGTAAAAACTCCGTGGCTCCTTCAATAAGCCCCAGAATGATTGATTGAAATATATCCATGGTATGTGCCCTATGATTGATTTCTTCTTAATAATTAAAACAAATGATCTGATGGCCTTTCTTCCGCGCCCATAAATCTTGCCGCATGCTACGTCTTGCGAAGCGCAAGCCAAGCTGCCATCGTTGGCCGCGTTTCCATTGATTCACAGCTATTCCTTCTTTTGGATCCATAACGTTAACGCAGATGAAGTTTTTAGCCCATGATATGAAACATTTATCGCAGCTGAAAAGCTTTATCTGCTCATTTATTTCAGCTCGGACAGCCTCCTAGATCCTGCAAGTGTTTGTGCGTAGTATGTAAGCGGTTGCAGGTTAATCGGCGGTTTAAATTTGTTTAAAGCGGGGTTTCAAGACATATGAAACGTTTATTTTTTGGTGGTTTGCGTGTTTTAGATACCCTACGGCGTTTATTTATCAACCTTTTTTTCGTCCTGTTTTTAACCGTGTTTATTGTTGCGGTATTTCAGAGCCAAAGCAGCCTCCCAGATAAAGCGGTATTGACTATTAAACCGCAAGGGCAGCTGGTCGAGCAAATTAAACAGCCTTCAGCAGACGCTTTTCCTCTGGCGATTCCTGATCCGAACCAATCCAAGCTGTGGGATTTAACACGCGCTTTAAAAATGGCGCGTGATGACGAGCATATTTTGGCGGTAAAGCTTGATTTGCATGCCTTGCAGCGCACATCGTTGGCAAAATTGCAAATTTTACGTGCTGCCATTGAAGATTTTAAGCTGAGTGGTAAGCCTGTATTGGTCTCAGGCAACGCTTACAGTCAGTCACAATATTATTTGGCCGCCGCCGCAGACACGATATTTTTACACCCCATGGGTATTATTGAGCTTACTGGCTTCTCGGTGTATCGAAATTACATACATTCCGCATTGGAAAAATTGAATATTGATATACATGTTTTCCGTGTGGGTGAATATAAATCGGCTGTTGAGCCATTTATACGTGATTCAATGTCCGATGCAGACCGTGAATCCAACCGTGTATGGTTGAATAGCTTGTGGAAATCCTACAAGCAGGATCTGGCAACAATGCGTGGTATGGATGTTACGCATTTACAAGAATTATTGGATCAACAGCCAGATTTTTTACGTCAATACCAAGGTGACTCAGCAGGCTTATACAAAAAAGAGGGGCTGGTTGACCAGCTTGGTGATGATCAAGATGCCAAAGTCTTTTTAGCCAAGCTTCTGGATTGGCCTCAAGATGAAGATATACCATCATTGACTTGCAAGGAGTATTTGAATTTAAGCGCGCAAGATGAACCAGAGCAAATAAGCGATCAAAAGGTAGGGTTGATTGTGGCCAGTGGCCCTATTTTGAATGGCGAACAGCCCTCTGGCGTCATTGGCAGTAAAACATTGGCGGGGCTGTTGGCAAAGGCGCGAATGGATGACGAGATCAAAACACTTGTGCTGCGTATTGATAGCCCTGGCGGGTCGGCTTTGGCCTCGGAGCTTATTCGCAAAGAGCTTGAGCGAGTACGCCAAGCAGGGAAACCTGTCATTATTTCCATGGGTAGTATTGCAGCTTCGGGGGGTTATTGGATTGCCACGGCTGGGGATGAAATATGGGCGCACCCTACAACGCTCACAGGCTCGATTGGTGTGTTTGGCATTGTGCCTAACTTTTCCCGAAGCCTGAATAAAATGGGAGTGTATACAGATGGCCTTGGAACCACAGAAATTGCCAGCGCTATGCGTACTGACATACCGCTATCTCAAGCCATGGCTGAAATTATTCAAATGGGCGTGGATCATATTTATCAACGCTTTATTCATTTGGTTGCTGTTTCCCGAGATTTGCCAGTAGACGATGTTGATGCCATTGCCCAAGGTCGTGTTTGGACAGGTGTTGATGCGCAGCGTCTGGGGCTGATCGATCAACTCGGTAGCTTGAATGATGCTATTGCAGCAGCAGCCAAACGCGCTGGCATTGCCGATCACTATGAATTAAAAGAAGTGAAAGTTCCTTTAAGCCTTCCTGAAATGCTTGTTGAGGAACTGTTTGGTGATGCAGATGCGCTTGTTCAGTTGGGCTACAAACTAACTGGCAGCGGGACTTATGCATCAATCCTTCATCACCCTGCGATGCAGGATTTTTTAAAGCCTTTACAGCTTCTGACAGAGCTGGATGACCCCAATTATATTTATGTTTATAGTGAGCTGCCTTAACGCCGTTGGAGTCTTTTTACCCCATTTATTTCAAAGTATTTTGTTGCGGACGGTTAAGCTGGGGAGGGTGCCCCCTCCATTATTCACCCATCAATCATAACAACGCACTAATGTCGATAGTGTTTAAAATTAGGCTGTCGCACTAAGGTGGTTGGTGCTACATTATTCAGATATGAAGTGTAAATTATCTAATTTTGTAGATATATCTGCGGAGCATTCTTTCCGGTCTAAAATCATTGGCATCCCAAATTGCTCTGTTCGCGCGATCCAGATGAAAGACTTGTCAGAATACCAAGGAATCAAATGGGAGACCGTAGCAATTACCGATTTGCCCAGTTGCACTCCTGAAGAAAGTTCAAGCGCTTGGCTTAGGGATGGGGATATTATTTTCACAGCTAGAGGGAAGAATAATTATGCCGTTGAAACCAAACAGTGTTTACCGAACACTGTTTTGTCCCCTCATCTGTTTTTAATTCGCATAAAAGATACTTCTATTATTTCACCTGCATTTCTCAGGTGGCAAATCAGTCAGAAAACAGCTCAGCGCTACTTCGTAAAATCTGCAGAATGCTCTTCCGTTATTGGGATCAGAAGGAAAATCCTAGAAGATCTTCCAATTTTTATTCCCGCCTTGGAAGAGCAGCGTGAGACCGTAAACGTTATTAACGGCATGGAAAAACAGCGCAATATCATGCAAGAATTGCAAGTAAACCATCTGAATATGATGGAAACGATTGCCTATAAACTACTATCTAGACCTGCAAGTGTTTGCACATCCATAGCACAACCTCTTGATTCACTTGGACTATTGAAAAAACACTTGCAGGATCTAGGAGGCTGTCCGAGAATAGAAAGACCTACTGCGAAACCCCCATTTCGACCATGATTTCCGTCTATTTTCGTTTTGAGACCCTGCTATTCGCCTCAAACAGCCGAAAATAATGACTCAAAATGGAATTTCCTCGCTACGATCTCTATTCTCG
>JAUZQT010000170.1 GCA_030950825.1 Mariprofundaceae bacterium
CGATCAACGCGGCACATTCTGTTGGCTTCCAGCATCACAACACCGTCGCCCTTCCCATTTTGAATATTTCGTGGCTCAATCACTTACGCTTACGGCCTATTGGTTCGATTCCCTTGTGCTCAATCTTTGGAATTACTTCCGCCGACCCAAGGTTCACTTCCCAGCGGATGGCTAATCCTTACCGGAGCGGGATTTTCACCCACCAGAATAAACGACCTTGCCCGGCCGCACTGTGAATTATTCAGGCTAAATGCATTTATTAGTATGTATTGGCGCATGGCTCGTTTATCTTCAGCGCCCATCAGAATTGACCCTTGGATGCGCAGTAATATTTCTTCTGGCGTGAGGGTGGATGGAGGAGAGTTTTTTGTCGGTTGAAAGGCGGCAAGAGCGTTGGCTCCTCAGATCAGGTAAGCATCAGGATTAGGAACGGATCACGTATGCGGTGTTGTTATTTATAATCACTCAAGCCCAGTGCCGCAACGCAGAAGGCGAACTTATAGGCAGGCAGAATTGGATGATTTATTTTCCCGCGTCCCTTATAGTTGACAGTATCCACTACCTTACCAGCATCCCGTGTATGTTAATTGATTGCACCGATACCAAACATGACTCCCGCCACTGGTTTGCGCCCATTGCTGAGCATCGACGACGCCAATTTTTAGCATCCAAACAACAAGGCATCTACATCACATTAACAGGAAAATCATTGGTCAATTTCGCATCCAATGATTATTTAGGGCTGCGTCAGCATCCACTACTTAAAGAAGCAGCTATCGCAGCCATTGAACAAGATGGGATTGGCAGCGGCGCATCCCGCCTTATTTCTGGCAATCATCCTCAGTTGCACCAGCTTGAGAATGAGGTGGCTGCATGGAAAGGCTATGAGTCTTGCCTTATTGTAGGCTCAGGCATGCTTGCCAATATCGGGTTAATTCAGGCTTTGGCTGATCGTCATACACATATATTCTCAGACAAACTGAATCATGCTTCATTGCTGGATGGTGTTCGCCTATCAGGTGCAGTATCACACCGTTTTGCACATTGCAATTACAATAAACTTGATAAGTTATTACAAAAAGAAACTGCCAAAAAACGTGTTATCATATCTGATGGTGTATTCAGTATGGATGGTGATTGCGCAGATATTCAAAAATTATTACAACTGGCAGATACACACAAAACCTTGCTCCTTATTGATGATGCCCACGGCATTGGCTGCATGGGCAAGCAACAGCGCGGATTAACAGCTGACTTTGCAGGGCATAAGCGCTTGATCGAAGTCGGCACGTTTGGCAAGGCCTTCGGTGCTTATGGTGCATTTATTCTTGGCACCCATGAGTTGATTGAAGGCCTAAAACAACGTATGCGCACCATGATTTATTCAACAGCACTTCCAACCTTCATACCTGCTGCGATGCTTGCTGCGCTCCCTATCATTCAAAAGGGCGATTTACAGAAAAAACTACAGTGCAATCTCAATCTGTTTCGCAAATATACCTGCGGGCTAAACTTATTACCTTCAAATACAGCGATTCAAGCCTTGATCATCGGCCAAGATAGTAATGCACTCAATGCATCCAAGGCTTTGCATGATGCTGGCTTCTTTGTGCCAGCCATTCGCCCGCCCACTGTGCAAGAAGGGACATCCCGTTTGCGCATCACACTGTCAGCGGCACATACACCTGAGCAGATTAAAGCATTGGGCAAGGCTTTGTGCGAAGCATTCTATCAAACATCAGAGTCGCTATCGTGAATCCACTGGTATTTATTCACGGCTGGGGGCAATCCCAACAAATCTGGCACCAACAACGCATGCAGTTCCCCCATGCCACATACTTAAACCTGCCAGGCCATGGCGGCGCAAAAGATTCAAGCAACTGGCTTGAAGCACTGGCAAGCCAACTACCCAATCAACCTTGCCTTTTACTAGGCTGGTCATTGGGTGGTATGCTCAGCATGCAACTGGCACTGGCTTACCCTCAATCTATTAAGGGGTTAGTATTGCTCAATAGCACCCCCTGTTTTCATCAAAAAGATGACTGGACTTACGGTTGTTCTAAAGAGTTGCTGCGAGATTTTAAAGAAGGGATGGATACTCAGCCAGTCAAAACCATGGCGCGTTTTTTCTCCTTAATGCTACATGGTGAAAATATTGACCGCCGTGCTCATCAAGCTATCGCCCGCGCTGCCGTAGATAGCTCAAAGCCAAATACAGCTGAAGGCATGCACTATGGATTGAAGTTATTGGCAACATTGGATTTGCGCCAACAACTATCAAGCATTCAACAGCCTACATGGATCATCCATGGTGATAACGATGCCGTTGTTCCTGTGCAGGCAGGAAATTTTCTTGCCAAGCATATTCCACATACCACACAACATCATTTTCAACATTGCGGTCATATGCCATTTTTAACCCAAAATAAACTATTTAATTCCCTTCTGGAGTCATGGTGTCAAAAAAATTAAAAACATCCCACATCCACCGACCACACGTTAAACGCTCTTTTTCAAGTGCTGCCGCCAGCTACGATCACCATGCCGTGTTGCAACGTGAAATTGGCGACCGGCTTTTGGCACATCTGAATTTCACCAAAATAGAGCCCAAGCGCATTCTCGATATTGGATGTGGTACTGGCTATTTCACTCGCTTACTGACCGATAAATTTAAAAAATCTCATGTAACTGGACTGGATTTATCCGAAGCCATGGTATTACATACACGCAAACAGCATAAATTTCGCCTGCCTTGGTATGGCAAACGCCATCACTGTGTCGCAGATGGCTGCGCCTTGCCTTTTGCTGATGCTTCTTTCGATTTGGTTGCCTCCAACCTTGCCATGCAATGGGTCGCCAATCCTGCTGACATGCTCTCTGAAATGCGCCGTGTTCTCGCCCCTGGCGGCTTGATATTATTCGCCACCTTTGGCAGGCGAACCCTTGCCGAATTACGCCAAGCACTGGCTGAGATTTCGCACCATCAACGCGGCAAGGCTGGTCACGTATTGCCATTTCCTGATGTGATGTCTTTGGGTGATGAGCTTCACCAGTTATCCGTCGAGATGCCTGTGATTGATAGTGATTTATTCACCCTTACATATCCTAATGTGATGGCATTGGTACGTGAACTCAAAGGATTGGGTGCATCATCGGCAGCCATTTCAGGCCGTTCTGGTGGCCTGTATGGTCGTCGTCTATTAAAAGATTTGGATGCCAGCTATGGCGAAAAGCATCGCATGCCAGATGGTCAAATTCGAGCTAGCTTCGAAGCTTTGTATGCCCAAGCTTGGTATAAAGATTCCCCTTATCAGCCTAAGGGAAATGTGATTCCCATTGAGTTGCAATAAATCAGCATGAACGCATCCATTTTCATCACCGCCACCGATACAAATGCAGGCAAAACATGGCTTAGCAAACAATTAATTCAAGCTCTTCTTGAGTCAGGCATCAATGCCAAAGCCCTAAAACCCATCGCCTGTGGCCTCAATATCAACGGTAAAAATGATGATATTGAAACACTGCTACATGCCCAACAGCTATCACAAAGAAGTGACATCAATCATTACTGCTTTCCCCTGGCAACCGCCCCTTCCATTGCGGCGCAAGCCGAGGGAAAAACCATCGACCCTACACATCTGCAAACATGGTGTAGCGAGCAGGCCGAAAACGTCGATTTATGCCTGATTGAAGGCATTGGCGGGCTTATGGTGCCAATCACCCCGCAATACCTTGTTTCTGACTGGTTATCCGACATGCCTGAAATACCAATTATTTTGGTTGTAGGAGCAAAACTGGGCTGTATCAACCATGCCCTTCTTTCATTATCCTTGTTATCACATATGGGGTGTGACCCTGCATGGGTTGTCATTAACCAATGCACTGAAATGACCGACACACAAGCTATCAAAGAAGCTATTCAGCCCTACCTGCCAAGCCCGTCGAACATGATTGAATGTGCTTATCAACAGCCTGACTCACTACGCCCACTGCTTGCTTGGTTACAAAACCGCTTGCATCAATAGCCTCCAAAAACAACTTTAACTACAAATCTAAGCTGTCATAATCATGACACATGGTTCCCTTACCGTCTGAAAATTAATAGCTGTTTTAATTGCTGTTAAAATTCAAATTAAAACGGAAGTGAATGATGTTTAAAAATATTGCACTAACAATAATCTTGATATGCGGACCATTTTTTTGTTTTGCAAATGAAAACACTCACAATATACCAACATACACCCAGTCATCAGAGCAAGAACTGGCAGATCAATTGCTTACCTTAAGAATAACTTTGTCAAAATTACGTGAACTCATTTATAGCCTCAAAGATATCAAAGAACTTGAAAATGCAGGGCTCCCTCAACGCGATGCTGAATTGATGTATAAAACACTCCTGACGAAGATAACCCAGACAAAAAATCAAACGATATTTCTCATTACATCACTCTAAAGGATTCACAGTGCTAAATTCTCAATTACTAACAATGTTACTACTCTTTTCTATGCTATTTATTAGCGCAATCCCCCGTGCCCAAGCGGGCGAACAAGCACACTATATCAATTTGGTTGCATTTCAGGCAGATAAAGTGGGTTACAAATATGAAGCAATCGTCAGCAATAACCTTGGGCAACTCATTACAAGCATGGAAAAGCATGCCCATGTTATTTTTGCAACACACTCATCCAAGCTTCAAGACCGGGATGTTATAAACTTGCAAGCTGATGTGATGCGCATGACAAAACAAGGAAGCCTAGCCAGTGGTGGCCTTGATTGCCGCTTTATTTTCGATGATGAATCCGATGAAGATTCAGCATTTTTCTCGATTAGTGGCATATGTGATCGACTCACTGCAACCGATCAAGGTACCGAACGGAAAAAAATCATGGTTAAGCGAAAAATGCTATCGGATCCAAGCACAGTATTTAATGTCTGGCTAAAGCTTTATTCCGACCCAGAAACAGGCATCGCTATTTATACGGATATTGACTGATTCACAAAATCCTCGGCTGCCAATGTGAAAGTGCGGCTAAGGCCGCACACTCAAAAGCTTCTCGCTTTATAACGAAACAAGCCACTCACTGCGCTCTATATTCACAGGCAAGGGCTCACCAGCACACACTTTATCAAAAGCATTGCGTTTACCCTCCCCTGTCACGAGAATAATCCGTCTACGTGCAGCTTTAATTGTACTATAGCCCATTGAAACACGTTTTGATGGTGGTTTTGGAGAATCAAAGACTGCAACCGCCAAATCTGGGCTTCGTAAAGCTGGATTAGCAGGAAACAAGCTTGCTGTATGCCCATCTTCCCCCATCCCCAGCAGTACCAAATCCAAACAGACTATTGTCGATAGATCTTCCGCGTACAGCGCGGCAGCTTCCTCAGCACCAAGCTCGGCATGTATACGGTGAACTTGATCTTTTGGAATCGATATATGATTCAACAATGCTACATCCGCCATCACATCATTTCGTTCAACATCCCCAGTAGGCAAGCAACGCTCATCACCAAACCACACATGCACCTTTGACCAATCAATATTCGCATCACGCAACAATACGTAACACTGCTTGGGTGTTGTGCCGCCAGCCAAGCCCCAATGAAAAACACCACGTTGTGTAATACATTCACGTGCTGATTGCACTACGATAGCTGCCGCCGCTTGCGCCACCTCCTGAGGGGTATCAAAGCTGTGTTTGGTCAAATTACCCGATGCGCCAAAGATGACGGTATTGGTTGGTTCAGGACGCTCCGAACCAAGCATCGAAGCAAATTTATCATTTGCCATGCTTATTTTTCCTTATCTGCCAGCTTCTTTGCTGGCTTGATGGCATGCCCACCAAAGCCTGCACGTTGTGCATTCACAATCTTACCTGCAAAGGCATCTTTTTGACGGCTACGAAAACGCATTTGCAATGCCAACGTCATCACAGGTGTTGGAATACCTAAATCAATGGCTTCATTGGCTGTCCAGCGACCTTCACCCGAATCATCCATCCAGTCAGACAATGACGATAAATCACCATCTTGTTCCAAGGCATCACCCGTTAAATCAAGCAGCCATGAACTCACCACGGAGCCATGTTGCCAAACACGTGAAATTTGGTGCATGTCCAAATCAAATTCCTCTTTGGCTTTCATCAATTCAAAACCTTCGGCAAACGCTTGCATCATGCCGTATTCCATACCGTTATGAACCATCTTTACAAAGTGTCCTGAACCCACTGCTCCCATGTGTCCCCAACCCTTCCCATCATCGGATGCCAAAGTCGTTAAAGCTGGTGCAATCAAATCAATCGCGGATTTTTCACCACCAATCATCAGTGAATAACCGTTTTGAAGACCCCAAACACCGCCTGATGTGCCGCAATCAGCAAATAAAATTCCTTTTTCAGCCAATTCAGCGCCACGGCGTTGACCTTCTTTGTAGTTGGAGTTACCGCCATCAATAATCAAATCGCCAGCTTCAAGCCCCGCTTGCAATAAGTTTTCAATGCTTGAATCAACAAATTGATGTGGAACCATCACCCACACAACACGCGGACTTGGCAATTGTTGAATGGCATCTTGCAAGCTACTGGCCTCTGAAACACCTGCGAACGCATCTGCCAAGGCCTTACCTGGAGCCGCATCAACATCATAAGCCACTACTTCATGATCGCCCTGCATCAAACGCTTTACCATATTGCCGCCCATACGGCCCAAACCTATCATTGCCAACTTCATCGCTGACCTCCTATAACATAAAATAAATGAGCAGATAAAGCTTTTTCGGCTTGTGATAAATGTGTTATATCATGGGGTAAAAAAAGCTTCACCTGTGTAACTATAAAAAATATGTTCTTTTCCTAGCTAATAGAGATTAAAGTATTTATTAGCATACATAAAAACACCCGCTAACAAGCGGGTGCAAAAATACTAACATGCATAAAGTATGGTGGGGTAGTGAATTCTGTGGAAGATCCAATACCCCGCAGCAAAGGCTACGGGGGTATTGGACAACTAGCTTTCAAAAGGTCAATGAAATCAACCTCAAAGAGGGGATGAAAGAAAACTATTTTTCTTTGACTATTTTTTTCGGAATCTTTTTTGGATCCTTGTAAACCATTTCATGCTCATCTCTAAACCCGACAACCCCGCCTACAAAGAAATAGCCACAAGCAAAAATAAATGCAGATAAAAACATAACTGTATAAACAACAATAATGGATGCCCCTTGCTTCACATTCAAAACAATATCAATACCAGTATCCGTTTTATTCACTTGTCTTATCGTCAAGCCTTCTGCTTGATGTCTTAAATTTGAACCACTGAGTGAAGATATATCTTTTGTGGCCAAAAACACATTGATTTGATCCGTTATCGTTGCTACAAGCGCGGTCGTACTTTCACCCCATAATTTAAAATCGGTATCCGATGAGCTTTTACCAGCCACTTTTAGCTGCACGTTTCCTGGAATTTCCAAATAAAATGCTTTTGACGACTCTCTAAAAAAAACTTTTGATATAAGCTCAATGCTTCCCCAATCCTTTTCCAAGCCAGAAAGTAAATTCAAGTTTGCTTTTATGGAAACCTCTCCCGAATCAAGGACTTTCACTGTCGGATCCAATATTTCATATTTAATATTGCCTGATTTCCCATCAATAAAAAATATAGGCTCCATTTTTGATTGCATACTGGTTTTTGGAACCGCAATGGATATTTCTTCAACTTTAAAAATAGACATTCCCAACATTGCAATCAGGAAAAACAATGTTCCCAACACAAACAACAACTTTTTAGTCAGCATAACTCTTATCTCCTGATTTTACCGTCTACCTGAACGGCAAGCTAACGCACTTGAACTTTTATACTGTCATTGAATATAATCTAGATCCTGCAAGTGTTTGCACATAGATAGCGCAAGCTCTTGACTCACTTGGACTATTGAAAAAACACTCATTACCAATAAGGTGACTACGTGCTTTTTCAATACACCATGTAAACCAATATCTTACACTCTGCACGCACCAACCCTTGCAGGGTCTAGGTATAACTACAGCTTATATTTTACAAACTTAACGCACTATTTTTTACATCTCACACATATATCAGCATACAAAAAAACACCCACAGAAAAACCACGGTGGGTGCCCTAGGAGGCTGTCAAACTAGGCTGAATTTCACGCTGCGAGCAACGCGAAATTCAGCCATTATAAGTACTGCTATTTTTTTACACCATTATGTTTGCATTTACACAATTTACGGATATGTACAACCAGATCTTCAATTTCGCTATCACTCAAAGTCCCACCCCAAGGTGGCATAAGAGCTGATTTGTTAAGGGCAAGACCACCCTCTTTGATAGCCTTGAATAGCTCCTTATCAGTACGCGCCACCAAATATTTTGCTGCCCCATGGTTTCTCGGGGGCACCGCCATATCACGCGCATTGATTCCAGCACCTTTCCCTGAAATACCATGGCATTGCATACAGTAAACGCGGTAGTTTTTAGCCGCTGATTGCTCAGAGAAACCAGCTGTATCCGCTTTATTCGATCCTTCCCCAAGAGAGATGATATAATTCACCAACTTTTGCATATTTTCTTCAGATAAAGCACGTGTTGGCATCCAAGTTTTACGATTCCATTCCATTGGGGAGCGAATAAAGCTAAGCATATACTCAGGCTTTAAGCGCTCTCCAGCTGTATAAAGCTCAGGGCCAGAAAGACCGCCATAGCCTGGTTCAATACTGTGGCAAGCCATACAGCCATTCACCTTATCAAACATCAAATCACCCATGGCTCCCGCACTGATACTTGAATCATGTTTTTCTGTCCGAATAAGCGCACTGTTTGCTGTAAATTCAGCAAGCGCCATAGCAACATTCCGCGCATCTTTGGCATTCAAACGAACATGTGGCTCCAGTGAATCCTTACGAAGTGTATCCCATTTTTTGCCTGTTTGGGCATGATCCAAGTAAAAAATACCAGATGGGCGAATACGCGTTGGGTTCTGAAGCCATTTTTCAACCCAGCGTTGATTGTATTTACTACCTGCATAGTACAATGCAGGGCCTTTGCGCCATAGGCTGGCTGTTTTTAGACCCACTTGCCCTGTAAGATTATGACACGAACTACAGTTGTTTTTCTCTATGGCTTTAAAGCCATCATAAGCACCAGCATAAGCATTTGAACTCCAGAGTAGCACAAAAGCTATGCAAACACGCCATAACACACTAGGCAAACGAATCATTCGTGGCGACCTCTACGTTGACGCTTATTTGGTACACCGCGCAATTTTGGTTGTTCAAACAAACCATAACCTTTTTTCATAGATTCTTGATAATAAAAATCAGGGTTATAATCGATATCTTTCCAAACATACCAATCATCCATCGGTGTGCCTTCATACTCTTGCACTGTAATTGGCCCACCTGGAAATTTACCACCAGCTGTGACATGCTTATCGACATGATCATGAAAGATAAAACGACCTTCTTTATGATTGGCTGTGTAGATAGCATCATAACGTTCACCAGGGCCAATTAGAATAGTTTCTGATGTATAAGGCGCTTTCAGTGGTAAGCCATCTTTATGACTGACTGTCCAATCATGCCCATGAATATGCATGGAGTGAATTGCGCCACCTGCGCCAAAGAGGCGTACACGAATGACATCACCTGTTTTCATGCGAATAGGTTGCGTATAAGGGAATGAGCGACCATTCACAGAAAAGTAATCTTCAACATCATACGGCGTTGAGCCTGTGCCATATTTGTTCGCATTCTTTGATTCCCACGTGGACAGCATCATCAATACATCTTTGGTGACTGTTTTTTCCAATGCCGTTGGGTGTGCAGGATCAATAATGATAGGGCCCCACATACCACGAATACCCACATGTTCATTCACATTCACATGACAATGATACCAAAGCGTGCCAGGGCGATCTGCTTTCATTTTATAAGTAAATGTCGTGCCAGGCTTGATTGGTTCTTGAGTAATACCTGGAACACCATCCATGCGCCATGAACCCATCTGGTGAAAACCATGCCAATGAATCGTGTGTGACAGTGACGTATTATTTGTTACATGAATGACCAAATCATCGCCTTCTTTGGCGTGAATGAGCGGCCCTGGAACCTGACGATTGAATGCAAATACCTTATAATTCAAATCTGGTGCCACTGCAATTGTCATTTCATCAATGGTCATATTCATTTCACGTGTAGCCGCTTGCGCAGATATCGACAAAGCCAACATCGACACTGCCAACAACAGCATCGCCCTTTTTAATATATTCATATATTACTCCCTAAATTTTATCATCAGTCGAACATTGATTCGGTGCCTAACACACCCCCAGATTCAACTTTGCTTCTTCGGGCAACAAAGCGCAATCAAAAAAACCAGCACTATAACCCTATAAGGCGCATTAGAAATACATCTTATAGCTTTGTCAAGCTTTCCAGCATCAATCTACGCTATCTGCCAACGGCCTCCAAAAGCGGCTCATGCGATCACTCACTTCAAATGCAGGGAGCTTATCATGCCACTGCTCTAGCCATGCAATATCTTCAGAAATATCCAACAAACGAAAGCCTGCCGCTCCACTTTGTCGTGTGCCAATGGCATCCCCTGCCCCACGCATCTGCAAGTCTTTTTCAGCCAATTCTAAACCATCATGACTTTTCAGCATTATTTTCAAACGTTGTAAAGCAATGCCAGACACATTCTGACTTGATAATAATATACAATAACCCTGCTCCTCTGAACGCCCTACCCGTCCGCGCAATTGATGCAGCTGTGCCAAACCATAACGATCTGCCTGATCAATCACGATCAAACGAGCTTCTATAACATTCACTCCTACTTCAACCACTGTTGTCGACACAAGCAAACGGCATTCGCCTTGTGTAAAAGCATCCAGTATTTTCTGTTTATCTTTACCTTGCATACGCCCGTGCAAGCCCAAGATGCCTGCATCAGGAAAGTGTTTCTTCAAGGTCTCAACCCGTTCCAACACCGAGACACCCGCAGCATCATCGTTATCATCATCAATACGCGGAACAATCCAATAAATACGCCCGCCCACATCCAATAAACGCTGCATGCCAGCGGCCAATTGTGACAAGTGATTTGATGCAATCACCCGCGTTTCCACCAGCTTCCGCCCTACAGGCATGCCACGCATCACGGTTAAATCCATATCACCATACAATGACATCGCCAAAGAACGGGGAATCGGTGTTGCAGTCATACCCAGCAAGTGCACAGCTTCTGAAGATGGCGAACTTTTTTCAGTTAATGCCCAACGTTGCTTCACCCCAAAACGATGCTGCTCATCTACAATTGCTAAGCCCAAACAAGCATAAATAACATCATCTGAAATCAACGCGTTTGTGCCTATTACGCAGCAAATGGAAGCATCTGCCAAGCCTGCCAAAATCTTCCGCCGCTCTGCAGCACGGGTACTGCCCGTTAATAAGCTTATTTGAATACCCAATGGCTCCAGTAGCATTGAAAGAGTCTGATAATGCTGTGCCGCCAATACTTCCGTGGGAGCCATCAGCGCTGCCTGTTGTTTGTGTTCAAGCACGGTTGCAATTGAGAGTGCGGCCACCCAAGTTTTCCCTGAGCCAACATCACCCTGTACCAAGCGATGCATGCGCTGCCCTGATGCCAGATCTTTTTGAATATCATGCCAAGCTGTTTGCTGGCCAGGCGTTAAATCAAAAGGCAGTGATGCCATCAAACATTGACTCAAATGATGCTGCTGCATCGCCATTGCAGGGCATACAGCCAAACTGCGCTGCACTTGCATCAGCTTCAAATAAACCAACAGCTCTTCCTCTTTCAGTCGTTGAATAGACAACTGCAAAATTTCCTGTTCTAAATCCTGTGGTCGGTGCACATGCCATAAAGCCTTGTGCAAGGTCATCACAGTCACAGCATCAAGCATACTGGTAGCATCACTAGGCAACATAGCCAGAGCCTGGGTAATAAAATCACCCAAACGCTTGCCACTCACGCCAGCCACACTTCCATACACAGACTGGACACTGGGCACAAATAGCTCCGCCACGCACCAATCAGGATGCACCATTTGACATTGATGGCGCCAGAATCTCGCGGTACCACGGACTGATATTTTTTGTCCTTCTTGCAGACGAGCATCATGCATCATATAAGCTGCGTGGAAAAAAATTAGCGTGATTTCAGCTGTTTCATCGGCCAAAAGAATAGATACTTGTCGTTTACGCCCATAACCCCGCGATGTTTTATGCATAATACATCCCTGAACACGCGCTTCCATACCTTCTTTTAATGATGCTATTGAATGAATAATACGATCATCCCTGTAAGATCGTGGCAAATGAAACAGCAAATCTCCCAGTATTTCTAGACCACGCCCAGCCAAGCGTTTTTCCAACACCGAGCCAAGACCTGAAAGCCTGTGCAGAGGCTCGAAAAAAAAAGTATACAAAGCTAGGTGGCTGTCATTGGATCTTTGACGGCATCAAAATCCTAATGCCGAAGATATTTTCTTCTGTATATTCTCCAGCGCAATAGCCCCATAGCTTTTGGCAGGAACTGCCCCCCATATGGGCGCAGGCCATGCTGGATCATTCTGATATCGAACCACATGGTGTATATGCAGCTGCGACACCTTATTACCCAAGGCAGCCACATTGATTTTATCGGCATCAAATAACACTGCGAGCAGGTGCGAAAGCTGAGAGGATTCACGCATCAGCTGCTGTTGATCCACATCTATCAGCTGATAAATTTCGCTAATATTTTCGCGCTGTGGTACAAGTATAAGCCATGGGTAATTTGCATCAGGCATCAATAGCACCAAACTCAAATCCAAACGCCCAAGAACAATACAATCTTTTTTTAATTGCGGATGTAGTATCATGTTATTCTCCTACCCCCTACCATTCCACAAACGGTTTGCACGCATCACATCTTTTGGCCGCCCAATATCAAACCACTGACCACAGTACATCATGCCTGCGCAACATTGTTTATCCAGCATCTTTTCTATTGTTTGTAATAGTGAAAAATTGGTATTCACAGCATAAGAACAAAAAGCATCTGCATGCCAAACGGACACCCCTGAAAAAGTGTAACGCGGCTCCCCATACATACATACCATGCCATGATTTAGTGCAAAATCACCTTGCAAGTGATGCTTTGGATTTTTCACCAAGGCCAAAGCACAGCCACTTTCAGGGCACAGCCCTGCCAACGATTGAACATCCACGTCTGCCAGTACGTCAGCATTATGCACCAGCACAGCTCCTTTTCCTGGCAAATGGGATAAAGCTGTGCAAACACCACCACCCGAGTTTAAAAGTTCATTTTCTTGACTAAAGACAAGATTCACACCCCATTTCTCACCATTCCCCAGAAAATCCATCAGAATACCCGCATGATGATGTGTATTCACCGCAATTTGATGAATTCCCTGCCCAGCCAATTGGCGAATCACATGCACAATGGATGGCTCCCCTTGAATGTTTATCAATGCCTTGGGACGATGCGAGGTCATCCACTTTAAACGTGTCCCCAAACCTGCTGCCAGAATCACTGCTCGTTCAAGCTGTACCATAACGCCCCCATCCACTTAATGGACATTCAATGACTATGCCCAAGAGGCTCCCAAGATAGGTATTATTTATAACTTTCCAAGCAAAAACGCTTCATATGCAGGTTTATTTCATGTTATGGTGCGACCACTTTTAAACACCTTCACTATGCATGTTGTAAAATGCGACATAATTAACATGCGGATTAGGAGCCACCATGCCAAGCAACGAACAGAATGAAGATCAGAAAAAAGCATCATTACGCCAAAATGCACTGGATTATCACCGCCTCCCTACACCTGGAAAAATAAGTGTTCGTGCCAGCAAACCATGCATCACCCAGCGTGATTTATCCTTGGCCTATACGCCAGGTGTAGCCGAGCCCTGCTTAGCTATTGCCGATAACCCTGAGTTGGCAGATGAATATACGTCGCGTGCCAACTTGGTTGGCGTGATTAGTAATGGCACCGCCGTACTTGGATTGGGCAATATCGGTGCATTGGCTGGCAAGCCTGTGATGGAAGGTAAGGCAGTGTTATTCAAACGCTTTGCCGATATTGATGTGTTTGACCTTGAAGTGGATGAGCTAGACCCCATGGCCTTTGTCGAGACAGTGGCGCGTTTAGAACCCACCTTTGGTGGCATTAATTTGGAAGATATTAAGGCTCCTGAATGCTTTATCATCGAAGAAGAATTAAAAAAACGTATGAATATTCCTGTATTACATGATGATCAGCATGGTACAGCAGTCATCTTGGCAGCCGCATTCATCAATGCACTTATTTTGCAAGACAAGAAAATCGAAGCAGTAAAAATTGTTTGTTTGGGTGCTGGAGCAGCTGGTTTTGCATGCATGAAACTGATTGAACAGCTTGGTGCCAAACGTGAAAACATCTTCTTTCTTGATCGCAAAGGCGTTATTCACAATAGTCGTGATGAAGATTTACCACAACACAAGGCCTACTTTGCCAATGGTGATCAAGATATAAGCCTAGAAGAGTGCATGAAGGATGCCGATGTGTTTGTAGGCTTATCGCAAGGAAATATGGTCAAAGCTGAAATGCTACTCAGCATGGCTGATAAACCCATTGTTTTTGCCATGGCAAACCCAACCCCAGAAATTGATTACGACTTGGCAATGAAAACCCGTTCTGATTTAATCATGGCAACAGGTCGCTCAGATCACCCTAATCAGGTAAATAACGTATTGGGCTTTCCATTCTTATTTCGTGGTGCTCTTGATGCCCGAGCCACCACATTTAACGAAGAAATGAAGCTTGCCGCAGTTTACGCACTTGCCGAGCTTGCCCGCGAAGAAGTTCCCGTTTCCGTATTAAAAGTTTATGGTCAAAAAGAATTGCGTTTCGGGTCAAAATATATTCTCCCCAAACCATTCGACCCACGTTTGATTGAGGTTGTTCCCACAGCTGTTGCTAGAGCAGCCTATGAAACAGGTGTGGCACGCAAACCAATTCAAGATTATGCTGCGTATGCTGATGCTCTGGGCGACCGTATTGATCAATCACGCACATTTATGCGTATGATTATCGAAAAAGCCAAGCATCAACCACTAAAATTGGTTTTACCTGAAGGTGATGATGAAACAGTGATCCGTGCTGCTACGATTATGCGTGATGAAGCGATTGCCAAGCCTATTTTAATGGGTAATCCAGACACCATTACTGCACAATTTAAGGCCATGCACCTAAGTGCAGACGGCATTGAAATTTTGGATCCGCACTTGGAAGACTCTCGTTTTGAAAGCCTTACGGATGCATGGTATTTTGATCGCAAGCGCCAAGGTGTTTTACGCCAAGATGCCGCCAATAATTTGCGGCATGATCGCAATACCTTGGCAGCCATGATGGTGCGTCAAGGCTTTGCCGATGGCATGCTATCAGGGCGCACAGCCCATTATCCCGATGTGCTTCGTCCTGTCTTACAGGTCTTAGGGCATGATAGCACCACTGGTAAACGTCACCATGTCTATGGCATGTTTATGATGATTATGGAAGAACATGCCTATTTCATGGCTGATTGTACTGTTAATGTTGATATGAACGCAGAGCAACTGGCAGAGCTGGCTGTGCTTACAGTAGAAACTACAGCGGCATTGGGCTGTGAAGCACGCATTGCCATGTTATCCTTTTCAAACTTTGGTAGCGCCACGCATCCAGAAGCCAAAAAAGTAGCCGATGCTGTTCAAATTCTACACACGGAACACCCAGATATTGCTGTTGAAGGTGAAATGCAGGCGGACACTGCCGTAAATCCAGATATTTTGGCACAGTACCCTTTTTCACATATCAAAGGTACTGCAAACGTATTAATTTTCCCAACTATGCAAGCTGGCAATATTGCTTATAAATTACTCAAGGAGTTGGGCAAAGGAACCGCCATTGGCCCTATTCTTATCGGCTTACCCCAACAGGTTCACGTGTTGCAAACGGGTGCCAGTGTGGATGATATTGTCAATATGGCTGCCATTGCATCAGCTCGTGCAAGTTAGATGAATAGTTAGCAATCGGGTTAAATAACTATACCCCATGTATGCAGGCATTTAGTATTGCCCCTATGTCCACATTACTTTTCAAGTTACGCAATGTTCCCGATGATGAAGCAGAAGAAATCCGCAAATTACTACGACAAAACAATATTGACTACTATGAAACAACGGCGGGGACTTGGGGAATTTCATTGGCAGCTCTTTGGTTGCACCACAATAGACATCTGGAAAAAGCCAAGGAACTCATAGCGCATTATCAAGTAACGCGCGCAGAACACGCGCAACAAACATATGCCAAACAGTGCGCCGAAGGCACACAGAGAACTATCTTTACGCTTATCCAAGACGCACCTATTAAGTGGATTGCCTACCTATTTGGTATTTTGTTCGTATTATATTTAGCAACCATCCCTGTTAGCTTTTTATTTTTATAATTGCCGAATCAATTGAGTCTGACCCCATTGATTCTTATAGACTCTCGTTTCTTTACTGGGCGCATAAGGCTTATGTCGAATATCCAGAGCAATTCCTCTAATTTAATGTTAAATTGATCATGGTGGCACTCATCATTGGCACTTGATTGATCCATCATTTGAACCCCCGTTTTTCTGGAAATCAGAGAGTTATGATAACATAAGTATGGAGTAATATCTATATATTTCAATCAGTTATATTATTTTTATTGTACGTAAAAGTTATGGCGCAGATTGCATTATCATGGGTTTTTTGAGGGTTTTGCACAAGAGAACTAGGATTATAAAGCTAACACAGGACTGAGCGGACGACGGATTACACTCATTTCAAAGAGTATAATGCCGCTAAAGGGGTTAATATTGAAAAAACTTCTGTTTAGACAATGGTCAATCAGCGGGCAAATGGCCATAAATAATACTTTCCCTCCTTTCATCAACACGGACAATACCTTGACACTCTGTAATTCAGAGTGAACAGTTCCGCATCCACTCTGAATTACAGAGTAAGCACAAAGCAGGAGAAATAGATGCAAAAGCAGCCCAACCCATCCGGATCTATCGACCCATTAGAGCAACTTGAAGCCATCAAGGCTATGCTGTCCAGCGGTCATCAAAGTATTCGAATTGAAAAGCACACATTCTATTATTGGGGTATTGCGGGGGGCTTGTTATCTGCGGTGCTGCCGCTTATTTACGCCCAGGTTGGCAACGTCTGGATCAACTTAGCTGTTTTTGTGTCAGTATGCGGTAGTGTACTGGGGTTAGTGGCTTTTTTAGATCATCGTAAAACCCGCAAGATCCGCCGCTCTCAGGATGAGAGTGTCTCTTTTATTCAAACAAAAATAACACACATCTGGTGGTTACTGATTGCTGTTGCCATTGTGCTTACGACTGGATTGGCTATTTACGGTGGCGGCGCGATAGACATTGCAGTCTGGTTATTGCTGATGGGTCTTGCTTTAATCATTCACGGTTTTTTCTCCACTCAGCCGCTGATGCGTTTTGGTGTTGCATTGATTGCGATCAGCATTGTCAGCCCTTTTCTACTTCCCTATGGAGGATTACGCTGGTTGGCTGTATCGGTGTTTGGCATTGGTATACCTTTGCTTGGGTTTATGCTTTATCAGAAGTCTGGATTTTGGAACGCAAAAAAACCGAAAGCATTGGTTGTCTGGCTAGCTCTGGCAATACTTCCCGGCTATGGCCTTTATATGGCAGAACAAGCCCCTCAACTACAAGCACCCGAAGTAACTCCCGTTTCTTTAGCGGACTATCAACAACAACCTACACTTCAACAGGGCTCGCAAATTGTTCAAATACCGGCAGGAACAAGGCTGCCGATAAAATTATCTGCTAAGGGCGATATCATCAGCGATAGTGCATTCATTGAATTGCCCATTACCTTGAAAAATACCATTGAAGTCGTACTAGAAAACGGCAAGCTCAATGGCCTGTATCGTATTGATCAGGGCAAATGGCAAAAGCTTCGTGCTTGGAGGCTGATCAGCATCAATGACCTGTTTATTGATCTGAATCCCCAGTCTGGTTTGAATATGGATGTTCAATTAAGAATTTATGCAGACAAACAATAACATATGAAGGAATCCTCACCGAGGTCAGCACTTGATAAAGTGCTCCATCAGCCCATACGAACACAGATCACTGCCTATTTGGCTTCTCATGGTGAGGCGACGTTCACCGATTTGAAAAATGTGCTTGGACTCACCGATGGCAACCTGGATGCACATATGAAAAAACTCATACAAACAGGCTATATTGTGAGCAGAAAGGAGGGGGATGCCGTGCGTCCACAAACGTTTTATACATTAAGCAGTGAAGGAAAGTCGGCCTTTGATGCTTATGTGAAAGATCTTAGCAACATTCTGGGGATATCAACATGACAAACGTTTACCTGCTGCTACTGCTATTTTTTGCACAATCTTCGGGGCTATTTGCCGCTCCCATCAGTGATGCGCTTTCATTACAGGCTACCGCCGTGCAAGCTGATTCAGCTCAAGCACGTTCGAGAGAAATTATAGATGCTTTGATGAATGGGGAGATAGAGCATGGAGATGCTCTCGTCCAATCGCTCGAAATCGAATATCCAGACTATCCACTTTTGGGCTTTATCCGACTTTCAACAATTTGGGCCAAGGCTGAATCATCCTACGATGCAGAAAAGCGACGACTTCTCTTGGAAGCGGGTATCAGCCAGCTTAAAGAAAATATTGCCATTGCTACCACGAAAATAAGCCAGCCCACTTTAGAACATTCAAGTACAAAAAACGTAAGCCTGGAGTGGAAACTTAATTTAGGACTGTCCCAGGCGTTTCTTGGTTTGGCCTATATGCGTACAGAATCATGGTTTAAATCTTATAAATATGGAAGACAAGGCCGAGATACGTTGCGTGAACTGATCAAAGAAAATCCAAGTATAGAGGATGCCTATATGGTACTGGGGTTTTATGAATACCATACTGGCGTTATCCCGTTTTACCTTGCCTGGCTTGCAGCACTGGTTGATCTATCCGGCGATAGTGCGCTTGGTTTGCAATACATTCACCGCAGCATGGAAAAGGCTCCACTTTTATCACCAGAAGCCAAACGTCTTTTTTTGATGCAAACAGAAACAGCACCAGCCAATGCGTGTGAGAAGAAGATCCTCTCAACCGAGATGGTAAAGCTTTACCCGAAGAATGCGTTTTTTCCATGGTTTAAATCACAGATGTTAACGCTTTGTCCTGAGTAGAGATTTCCATGATATATAATCCTAAAATGAATGGGCTCAGAGAAAATATGATTGGAGGTCTTCTATGAAAGCAGTGTTGAAAACTCGAAGCCTAGTTTTGTTGTTTGTGAGTCTTCTAGTTTCTGGGTGTGGTTGGAAAGTCATGCCGA
>JAUZQT010000171.1 GCA_030950825.1 Mariprofundaceae bacterium
CATCTCCCACAACTTATCAGGCGAAGGAAATTGAGACACATCAGCTTCCCTGCTCAGTTCCATATCTATGCCATAGATTTGCAAACCATTGGTGACATAAGTAAAACGAATATTCAGCAGTTCGGCATAATCTTTGGCTTGTGCCACGCCTTCGGTGTAGTGCAAGTCACGGGATTTGGCTTCGATGACGGCTAGGTTTCTGTTTTTATATTGCAGCACATAATCGGCAAACAAAGGTTTGGCACGTCTGCCTTGCCCAATCAATCGCCCTTGGGTGATGGAAAACTCCAAACAAATCCGCGAACCTTCCACCACACCCCAGCCTGCTTCTTTCAAAGCTGGGTCAATAAAGCCGTGTTTGGTTTGGGATTCATTCATCATTCGCCCCCTTATCGGCAATAGAGGAGTATTTTTGCTTCGGGCTGGTTGGCTTATCGGGCATGGTTAACTTTAATAAACCTTGATCAAGCAGTGGCACAAGCAACGCTTTTCGAAAATGCTCCCTGTCTTTCAGCCCCATAAAGTGCTGCATTTCCTCTCTGCTGCGCGGTTCAGAACAAAAAACCAACAGCTTAGAAGCTTGCGGGGTGGCTTGCGGGGTGGCTTGCTGGGTGGCTTGCGGGGCGCGGAGTGTAACAATGGTTTTAAATACATCACCTTCCATCAATTGTGGCTCTTTGCCACCATACGCCACACTGTATTTAAATAGATTGCGTACGCCTGAGCCCAGTTCATCCGCCCAACCTATTTCTTTAAAAAATCGTGCAATCACAGGATTTTTAGGGAAAGGTGAAAAGCTCGCCACATCAATCAGCCCATGCCCATGTGGTTTATTGCTGTTTTCCGTAAGCACCCTTTGCTGTTCAATCACCAACTTGGCAGGAATGACATTGAGAAAATCACGGTGAATCAACATATTCGCCACCACCTCACGAAAAATATGATCCCGCAAGCTAATCCGCTGGTCACCTTCCAAATAAAAGAGATCAGGCAAATGCTTGGCAATAAAGGCTGTCAATCGTTCATAACTTTCTAACAAATTGGTGCGAATATCATCCCTATCATCATAGCGATCCAAATTCTCTCGCCTCAAAATCGCATCAGTGCGGTGGTGTGACAGCACAGATAAAATCACATCATCATGACCCAGCAATAAAATTGCAGCCAAGGTAAAGCCTTCTTTCCCTGTACTAAAATCCTGTTGATAAAGCTGCGCGCTTTTTAATAACTCCAAGTCATCCAATGTTGCCCACGGGTGATTGGGGCGCTGATTTATCGCCATTTTTCGTGCTTTAGCAATCCAATCTCTGCGTAAGTGTTCAAGCTTAACATACGGGTAAATTTTATTTTCAGCATAACTGCTTTGCTTGCGTTGATACAGTGCTGCAACCAAGCCCGTGTTATCGGTAATATTGAAATCACCATCTTCGTTGCGATCAAATATTTTACCGTTGCAACGGTGTGCCTGTGAGCTTTCTGGTACGGCAACATGCAACACGCTTTTTCCTTCATATGTGACAGCTTCAATACTGAGATAAAACGGCGGGCTAATTTTTTGCAGATTATTCAATGCCGTCACAAAATCATTTTTAATTCTATCCACAGCATCAGGTGCAACACCTGTCACCTCACCATTATCACGCACACCTAGCAATAAATCACCACCAAAGCGATTGAGAAAAGCACATACAGATTCAAACACATCCCGATTCAAGGCATCACGGCAGGTTTTAAACTCGATTTGCAAGCCTTCACCTTGCTTTAGCAGCTTTTTAATACGTGATTCATTCATGGCTTATGAGCGCACAAAATTCAGTAGCGGCGCAATATCACCTTGATCTGCTTTCTGCAAAGCCTGAATATAGTTTTTCCTGCATTCATTCACTTCCGCCACCTCCCTTCCACCCCAAGTAAAGCGTATAGCACCCAATTTCTTCTCTAAAAGCAAGTCTGCAATCATTCGAGCATGTCGCCCATTGCCATTGGGGAAGAGATGAATGGCGACCAGCCGATGATGAAACCGAGCTGCAATTTCATCTGCATCATAGGTGTTATTCGCTATCCAATATTTCACATCTTCGCATAAGTGACGCAGTTCAATGCCAACCATTTCACGCTGCACACCGATATTTTTATTCGATTTTCGAAATTCTCCAGCCCAACGCCAAACATCACCAAACATCTTTTTGTGCAGTTGGCGAATAAACCGCTCACTCACCATATCTTTGCTTCGTGAACGCCATGCCCAAACCATGCCTTCTTGAATGTTCTTCGCTTCAAAAAGGTTTAGCTCTTCGCGGGTGGATATATGCGTTAGGCGCAAGCCTTCGCTTTCATCATGGTCAAGCGGTGTTGCGCCTTGTGGATACTCAAATGACATCAATCCATGTCCCACATATCTTTCACTGTTTCACGTACAAATTTATCCGTATTGGCTTGTATGCCTTGTCCGCTTTCATCAGCGGTAAGCCCTTGCTGCTCCAGCACCATGGAATGCTGAATCACATAGTGAAGTTTTTCGGCATGTTTTCGTGCTTGCCTCTCTACATTGGCTTCCAAACTATCGCGAGGCACAAGTGCATACACAAATACACAATCCATAGCCTCTGCCGCTTTTTTCATTGAATTTATAGTGACTGAACCTTCCACTTCTGCTTTTTCCAAAGCAGCAACACGCTGCTTTTGCACGCCAATGCGCCTAGCAAGCTGTTCACCCGTCATACCAAGCGCATCCCGAATAGCACGAATCCAACCCTTTATGGGCGGCGGCGAATCTTTTAAATTCGCAAAGCTTTGCAGTTTTTTATCCAGTTGTTGCCGTATTATTGCTTTGTTTATATAAGCCATTGCCTCACCTCACGCATATTTGACAACCTAAGCATTGACTAATACCTGCATAAAGTCAACCTATATATTGACTTTATGCGCAACAAGTAAACTTATATGGATACTTATAGAGCTGTAATGGATGAATTAAAAAGAATCCGTGAACCTTCGACCACACCCCGGCCAGCTTCTTTTAAAGCAGGATTAATAAAATCGTGTTTGGTTTGGGATTCGTTCATGATTTATGAGCGCACAAACTTCATCAGTGGCGCAATCGCGCCGTATTGTCACGGGAGGTCTGCGAACGTTTCAACTGGCGTAAAGAAAATGGAACTCTCAAGGACATGTCTGCCCGCGTTGCCATGCTGCGCATGCAGGATGATGGGCTGATAAAGCTCCCACCGCCGCGTTCT
>JAUZQT010000172.1 GCA_030950825.1 Mariprofundaceae bacterium
ATCTTGTTACTAATAGGCAATACTTTGGATTCCACGGCATCCAAACAACTTAAAATAATCACCGAAGCCGCACTCTCAATGACTGGTCGAGTAACGATGCTAGGGCTCTCTCGCTGGTCATCTAATGGTGGAAGTTATCGAGGATAAACGGGACGCTACCCTTTAACGCAATAACGGGCGGCCTTCGAGTCGTTTGTTTGAATTGTATCTTCTACGATAAAGGCATGATGGAACAGGCTGTCAATTATAATTGACAGCTAGACTCTGTAGATTTATGATGTCAATGTGATTGAGGGCTTCCCACTTAAGACTGCAAAACTAAAAACTCAGCTGTGTTGACTCTATTTTTTTATGTAGCCCTTGAGAAAAGCCTTCTTACCCGATGGCATTTTAACTTGTAGCCAATCCATCTCAGATGTTGGTGATACTTTTAATTCTGTGCCAGGGATATACCAACCCACCTTGGCTGATTTTACCGAGGCTTGTTCACGAATATAACGGTATTTTTTAAAATTAAAGCGTTCACTACGACGAACTTTTTTGACTCTTGATTCAATGCCCTCAAAAATAGCGATCTCCACAGATTTCTCACGCGCGACTGTTTTATACACACGCCCCGAAATGGTTGTCAGGCGAGCTGTTTCACGCCTTAAATGCAAACCACCTGAAAGTTTCTTATTCGCAAATTGCAATATATAACCATCCTCTACAGGCTCAACCAGATTGGCCGATAATTCCATGCTCTCCAATGTTTTTTGTGTTGCAACAAGAATACTGCGCATGGGATATGGCAGACTTTTCTTTTCCGCTGTAAACATATACAAAGCACCATTCACCGCTGCACCACCCACAGCCGTTAATGCCGTACAAGCAGACAACATAAACAACAAAAGACAAACAACAATTATTCGCCCCATCGTTTTGCCTCGGCATTATTCACGTGTAAATGATCTAAAATACGATCCACCATAAAATCAATCAATTCATCAATCGCTTTGGGGCGATGGTAAAAGCCTGGCATGGCAGGAATCATATCCACACCCAAGCGTGATAATTTGAGCATATGTTCCAAATGAATGGCCGATAATGGGGTTTCTCTTGGTACTAGAATTAATTGTTTGCGCTCTTTGATCATCACGTCTGCGGCACGCTCAATTAAATGATCCGATATGCCATTGGCAATACCTGCCAAAGTCCCCATGGAACACGGCACCACCACCATTTGACGAATATTGCTGGAGCCAGATGCTGCGGGTGAAAACCAGTCATGTTTCTCATAACAGCACAAGCTTGTGGCATCAACGCCCAAGTATTCCGCCAGCATTTTGCTCTTCCCAGCAGCTTTTTCAGGCAATAAAAGATCACACTCCTGTTTTAAGACCACACAAGCGGCATCGGATAATAATACATGTAAGAATATATTTTCTTTCAATAACTTCTGCATCAGGCGCAAGCCATAAGCTGCCCCAGATGCGCCCGTCATAGCAATAATCATCGCTCTATTTTGAATATTTCGAATGTTTTGCATATCGCCTTCCATCACATACTAAAGCTTTCGCCCAAATATAAACGCCGCGCATCTGGATGCTCAATAATTTCATCGGCTGTGCCTTGTACTAAAATTTCTCCAGCACTCATTAAGTAAGCGCGGTCACAAATAGATAAAGTATCACGCACATTATGATCTGTGACTAAAATACCAATGCCTTTACCACGCAATTCCGCGATAATGCTTTGAATATCTTCCACGGCAATCGGATCAACACCCGCAAAAGGCTCATCCAATAATAAAAACTGTGGCTTTGTGACCAGCGCACGGGCAATTTCCGTGCGTCTTCTTTGCCCACCTGAAAGCGTGTAAGCCTTTTGGTGCTGTACACCTTCAATACCCAAATCCACCAGTAGTGCTTCCATCTCTTCTTCCAATTGAATGCTGGGAATATTTAATGTTTCAAAAATCGCTAGAAGATTTTCACGTACGGTTAATTTGCGAAAAATACTGGCTTCTTGCGGCAAATAACCAATGCCGCGTCGCGCCCGTAGATGCATCGGCAAATGTGTAATCTCCTCATTATCAATCATCACCTGCCCTTCATCAGCAGCTACCAGCCCACAAACCATATAAAAGCTGGTCGTTTTCCCTGCACCATTAGGGCCTAATACACCAACACATTCACCCGAATACACATCCAAATTCACCGAATGCACAACCGTTTTTCCAGCATAGCGTTTGCACAGCTTGCTTGCCGAAAGATGATGGATACTGTGGGTCATTGGCCTGTATTCCCCTGCTTTATATCATCCGATTCAATGCTCATATGCACACGCCCATCCGAGCCTTGCATTACCTCAGTATGTTCTGTTTTGATATTATGAATGATTTTTTCACCACGAACCACACCCTCAGCATCCTCAACGCTGGCCTCGCCAAGCAATGTTATAAGGTTTTTATTGCGATCATAAACTGCGCGCTTGGATGCTCCGCGTTTTGTACCATGCTGCATACGCACACGCCCAAAGGCCTCCGCACGCTTTAATTCATTGTTTTGATAGTATGCCAACAATCGATCACAACGCAGATCAAAATCACCGCGCACCAAGTGCACGCCACCTTTAAACTCCGCTTCACCCTTCAAATGATCCACAACCATTTGCTCTGATTCAATTTCCACAGCATCTTTCGCGAATACAACACCCGTTCCAAGTATGTTGATCAGCAAACATAAACAAACAGCACGTATTAATTTCACGGCAACCCTCCCAAGCGTTCTGAGCGACTATCTTTCACCCACACATCATGTGCAACGTGTAATATTTGCGTTTCTCGATTTACTTTTAAGCCACGGCCTTTAATCATAGTATCTTGCCCTGTGGCGGTGAAAGCATTGGGCACAATGACTTCATTGTGTGTGCTATCAAAACGCAGGCTATCTGAAAGCAATACCCATTCACGGAAGGTCACCCTAACATCGCCTTTGAAATGAATATTGCGTTTTAATGGTTCAAACCATGCTTGTGCGCCATGCACTGTGACCACTTCGCCATTTTCTGTAAACAGTTCCAATATAGGGGTGGTAAGCAGCATCACCTGCTCATGCTGCTTGGCTGACTCAGCTTTCAGCCGCCAAATAATTTTTTCGCCCTTACGTTCCACAATCAATGGTTTTTCCACACGTGTTGATGCCTCTTGCCCAACATCGGCAATCTCTTCCGGCAGCTGCGCAATATTACTATGCGACCACATCAAGCCTGCTGCAACAAACACACTGCCCAACGATAACGCCAAGAAAGCCCACTTCAGACAACGCCAGTGCCATGCCTGCATCGTTTACCAGCCGCTTTCTTGCGGCGATACACCATATGGAACAGCTATAACATCATGCCAACATCCATTGGCAAGAATCAATCCTTCACAAGCCTGACGCACCGCACCTGCACCCCCACAATACGCCGAAATCCAGTCGACTTTTCCTTGTACAGCCAAGTGTGCATCAACAGGCGCCATGCTCAAGCGACACAAATCCATCGCAGGCAAATCAATCACATCATCACCCATATACGCGCAGTCTGCTGGAGAAACCCCAGCTTTCTCGCACAATACAGCAATACCATCCGCTTTTCGCAAACTTCCTTGAATAATATATTGAATACCCAGCTCTCTGGCACGGTGCTCCACCACCTTGGATGTTCGCCCTGTTAAAATGGCCACTTCAATGCCTGTGCGTTGCAACAATTTCAAACCATGCCCATCGCGCACATTAAATGCTTTGATTTGTTCACACGCATCGCTCAAAAATATTTGCCCTGCGGTCATCACACCATCGACATCAAGTACCAGCATGCGAATGCCTTGACCCAACTGCATAGGAAATGAATGATAGCTATCATTCATGCCACACCCGCCTGTAAAAGATCATGCAAATGCACAATTCCCAGTAATTCATCTTCTTCAACAACAAACAGCGTGGTTAGTTTATAGGTTTCCATCACATGCATGGCTTCACTTGCCAGCTGAATGGGCGCAATTGTTCTTGGCTGCAGATGTGCCATACCTTTCACCGAGGCATTTAAATCAACATCACCAGCTTGTAAGATTCTACGTAAATCCCCATCGCTGATACAGGCAATCAATTTACCATGCTGAGCAACACCCGTAACACCCAAGCGGTGCTGAGACATCTCCACAATGGCTTCTTTCAAGCTCGCCGATACATCCACCATCGGCAACTCATCACCCGCATGCATCACATCGCTCACAGTCATCAGTTTACGCCCCAAACTTCCTGCTGGATGCACACGCGCAAAGTCTTCTTCTCGAAAACCACGTTGTTTTAACACCACCACGGCAAGGGCATCACCCAGTGCCAAACTTGCAGTGGTCGATGCCGTGGGCGCTAAATTCATAGGGCAAGCCTCTTCACGTACAGGAACCTCCAACACCATATCAGCAAAGCTTGCCAACGTGGATTCGGTATCACCAGTGATAGCAATCACCGAGGCTCCTAGACGTTTGATTGTGGGCAACAAGCCACAAACTTCGTCCGTTTCACCACTGTGTGATAGTGCCAATACAGCATCATCTCTGGTAATCATTCCCAAATCACCATGCTGCGCTTCTGCCGCATGAACAAAAAATGCAGGTGTTCCAGTTGATGCAAACGTTGCGGCAATTTTACGCGCAATAATACCCGATTTACCCATTCCTACGACAACCAAACGCCCTTTTAAACCCAAAATGCAGGCTACTGCCTCAACAAAGCTTTCTCCAAGCGCATTTTTTTGGGCTTTCAAGCCCTTAATTTCAACATCTAGAACGTTTTTTGCCTGCTCCAGCCACAGCTCCTTTGCTGCATTCATGATCAACCCCACCCCCACTTCTGCGTTTCTGAATCAAGGGTCTGCTGCAACATATTTGCATGCTCAAGGTAGGCTGCCATCTCAGCTTTCGGCACAGGCTTGGCTGGTGCATGCTTGACACGCAACGGATTCACAGCCCGCCCGCGCACCCGAAATTCAAAGTGCAAATGCGGCCCCGTTGCCAAACCCGACATGCCCACATAACCAATCACTTGCCCTTGTTTAACGTGTACACCTTTATGAATGCCGCGTGCAAACTTCCTCATATGCCCATAACGGGTACGATGATCACGGTTACCATGACGAATTTCAATCAAACGCCCATAACCGCCTTTCCAGCCCGCAAATGCAATACGTCCATCACCCAGCGCATAAATAGGGGTGCCTGATCTTGCTGCATAGTCCACACCTTTATGGGCACGCGTGTAACCCAGAACGGGATGTTTGCGCGCCGATGTAAATCGCGATGATATGCGCGAATATTTCACAGGAGACTTCAAATAAGCCTTGCGAAGGCTCTTGCCATTCAACGCATAATAGTCCTCTTTACCACTGCTCAGCTGGTGGCGAATGGCGTGATATATTCTACCCTGATTAACAAATTCAGCGGCAATAATGGTACTACCAATGACTTTACCCTTGTCATTATAATCTTCTTCATACAATACCTGAAACTGATCGCCTTTGCGTAGATCTCTGGCAAAATCAATATCCCAAGCAAATACATCAACCAAATTCATCGTTGTACGATCATCCAGACCCGCTTTAGAAGCATCCAAAAACAAACTATCTTCGATCTTTGCTTGCACATAAACAGTGCGACTGGATACAGCGATTTGCTCCAAAGAGGCATGCCAAGCTTGTTTGTAATGGTTGAGGTGCAGTCGTTGCGCTGCATTTAGCTCATAATAAACATCAATGACACCATCGCCATCTTCACGCGTAAAAGCATGACCAACTTGAATATGCGCCAGTGAATGCACTTTTTTTGCAGCCGCTTGCATGGCCATCGTCTCTGAAAAGGAAAAACCCAAATTCTTCAGACTTGAAATAGCTGACCCTCCAGAGCGTACAAGAACTTTTTTCACCGTGTTCTCTAGCTTTAATAGATCATGGGCTTCTGGCTGCAACCACTCCTCGTGGGTCAATTGCACGCTAGCATCGACACGGATACTTGATACAACAAGCATGGAAAAAAATGCAAATGTGCCAACAACAATGGGAAGATACACAACTTTCATCATTGACAGTTTCACCAGCACTTGCCATAAACTGGACAGTATTGATAACTGTTTTAGCGATTCATGCGGGCGACCAGCAGCGGTGGCTCGGGTTCTATGTGCAAAATCCTGTGGCAATATAGTCTCCTATGGTATAGTCACTCTCGAAGGCTTGTATCGGAAATCCATTGAAAGAGACATGTTTAATAATGAACTCTCGGTTGCTTCGCCAAGCTTGGAGAACTACGAGAATAGCAACGATGCGGCAATCATCACAACGATTTATGAATTATTCAGGTTAGGAACGTGCACGTTCCTTAAACGGCTATAGCCGAAAGCCTTCTGGCATCCTCACAATCTTTGGCAATTTGCTGCGATAAATCACTGGCACCCGCAAAGGCTCGATCTTCTCGAATCCGTTGAACAAAATAAACCGTTAAAAATTGGCCGTATAAATCAACATTCGCATCCAATAAATGGGTTTCTAAAAGTAACGTCCGCCCATGAAATGTTGGTCGATAACCCAAATATGCAGCGCCATGCCATTGTTGTTTATTTGCATAGGCTTTCACCGCATAAATACCAACAGGAGGATGAGCCAAGTCGGCCACATCAATGTTCGCAGTCGGAAAATTCATTTTTCGCCCGCGTTTTTCACCATGCAGGACTTCGCCCGAAATCATATAGCTCCGCCCTAAAAGCTGCGCCGCCAAAACAAGCTCCGCAGCTTCAATATTGGAGCGGATGCGGCTTGATGAAACAACACCACCCTGCATTTCAAAAGCTGCCGCCTTTGAAACAGTAAAAGAGCTTCGATCCCCAAAAGTGCGTAAATCACTGACATGCCCCTGCCTATCATGGCCAAAAGCAAAGTCATAACCAACATGAATATGTTTGAATGCAAACGTATCATACAACAATTGAGAAAACTTTTCAGCAGGCCATGTCGCCAGTTCTTTGTTAAATTCAAGAAGCAATACAGCATCAACACCTGCATCTTCAAGATATTTCAAACGCTCATGCACGTGGCATAAACGCCTTGGTGCTTCTTCGGGAAATAAAACCGCGCGCGGGTGTGGCTCGAATGTCACCACAATCGCCATGCCATGAACTGCTTGGGCATGTCCTTTCAACTCGGCCAAAACTTGCTGGTGGCCCATATGCACACCATCAAAGTTACCGACTGTAATCGCGCCGCCACATATATCGGAATCTGCCGCTTCTTGCCATGTGTGAAATACTCTCATATCACGCAAAGGTATATGAGAAAAAGTTTTTTGGAAATAGCAATCAATAGTGCTGGCTAAGCAATATCTAACAGGGAGGGGTAAACTTCTGTCGTAAAGCTTCCACTTCTTTCCGAATAACACATCCTTCCAGATGATCATTTACCAGTCCCATCGCTTGCATAAAAGCATAAGCAGTGGTTGGCCCAAAAAACTTCCAGCCCCGTTTCTTTAAATCCTTACTTAATGCTTGCGAGGTCTCCGTAATACTTGGAATTCGATGCTTGTGTTCGCCTTTGCCACTGTGGGGCTCAGGCGAAACGGGTTCCCAGCGCCAAATATAAGCGGCAAGAGAATCAAACTCATCAACCATCTCAATGGCGCGAGCAGCATTGTTAATGGTTGCCTCAATTTTCCCTCGATGGCGAATAATCCCTTCGTTTTGCAGCAGTCGTACAACATCCCTGTTATCAAAAAGGGCAATGGCATTAAAATCAAACCCCATAAAAGCTTCCCTGAAATTATCACGCTTACGAAGAATAGTTAGCCATGAAAGACCCGATTGAAAGCCCTCTAAGCAAATCTTCTCAAAAAGCTGAAAATCATTTGCGCTAGGTCGCCCCCACTCTTTATCATGGTAATTACGGTAATCATCGTGGTCATTTCCCCACCAACAACGCGAAACCCCATCTTCAGCAATATAAATATGCTCATCTTTTAAATCCGACATAAGAGTATCCTCCCCCATTTCGTACACGTTCCTTATGTGAATAATATGGGTTAAAAACACCGCTTGAGTTATTCCGCATAAAAAAGCTCAATTTCGTGCTGGTGCAAGGCGCGAATATGACGGCGTTTGAGTTTCATTGTGGGTGTCAGGCAACCATTGTCTTGTGTCCACTCTTCGCATACAAAGGCTATTTTTCGTATTTGCATATAACTGGCCAAATCACTTAACTCATGCTTGATTCGGCGCAACATCCAAGCCTGTAACGCTGCATCTTCACGCCAATGTTCAGGGAGTTTTTTGCGTTTATCTTTTTGCCATCGCAGCAACAACTGCTCCTCATTAACAGCCAGTAAAGCAGCCAACCATGCCCGGCCTTCACCAATCACCATCGCTTGTTCGATACACGGGTCATGGATTAAATGTTGCTCAACCAAGGCAGGCGGTACATTTTCACCACTTGAAAGTACCATGATTTCTTTCTTTCGATCCACAATATATACATAGCCATCGTCATCAATTTCGGCAATATCACCTGTATATAGCCAGCCTTCACTATCAAATGTTTGTTTGCTTTCTTCAGCTTTGTGCCAATAACCACGCATGACCACATCGCCTTTAACCAACAGCTCGCCATCATCAGCCAACTTTAGTTGTACCCCTGGCAAGGCTGAGCCAACACTGGCAGGTTTTATTTTATGCATTGGGTTAACCGTTAATACAGGTGACGTTTCACTTAACCCATAACCAGGAAGCACTATCATGTCCGCAGCCAGTAAAAAGTTGGCAATGCGCGGGCTTAATGCGGCACCACCTGAAACAAACAGCCGTAAGTTGCCGCCCATTTTAGCGCGCAACTTGGCGTTCACAATGCCATCCAGAATGGCCCAAACTTTGCCTTTCAAGCCCTGTAAATCACTCCCTTTTTGACGCAATTCAAACCGCTCTCTTCCCAATGATTGGGCTTGTTTGAATAAAAAGTTTTTGATGGCTGAGGCCTCCATCTTGGCATGCACGCCCGCATAAATTTTCTCATACAAGCGTGGCACAGAAACAATGACAGAAGGGCGAACTTCAGGCATGTCGCGCATTAACGTGGTGATGTCTTCGGCATAAGAAATTTCTGAACCACAGGCCATGGGTAGGAAGTGACCTGCCATGCGTTCAAAGGCGTGAGATACAGGTAAAAATGATAAAAACACATCATTTGGAAAGACAGGCACAACACACACACTCCCCCAAACATCAGTGAGTATATTATGATGGCTTAACATCACGCCTTTGGGGTGCCCTGTTGTACCTGATGTATAGATGAGAGTGGCCAAATCATCTGGTTTCGGGCATGGTGCCTGTAGTTGATCATCCCATGTTTCATCCGCTGCAATCGTCGCCAATGATTCTCCATCACCACGAAGCAACACAACGTGTTTATCATAAGCTTCCAGCTTTGCCTGCTGTGCTCCAGCTTCTACCCAGACCAATGCACAGCCCGCATCATCAAACACATACTGCACTGCCTCTGGGCTATCGGTAAAATACGCTGGCACGGTGATGGCACCAATGCGCAAAATAGCAAAATCTGCAATCAACCATTCAGGGCTATTGTGCCCCAATATCCCCACCCGATCACCCGCTTGAATGCCTTGTTTCTCCAGCCATGCAGCCACACGTAATACCGCTTGTTGCACTCGAATACGCGACCACTGCACCCATTGCCCATTTTTTTCCCGAAAGCGTAGCAATGGCCGATCCAGCCATTCCGATGGGGATGCCAATAATAAATCTGGTAGGCAAGATGCCTGCTTGGCACGCTCTTCCCCCATACAAGCTGGGGTATTCGATGATGATGCTTTTTCAGCTTGTGATAGACATTTCATATTATGGGATGAAGAAGTTCCATTTGCGTTAAGAGAATTCATCGAGCACCTCCAAATTTACGGGTATTTCAAAACCTAGATCAACCATTGTTTGTCGCAATTCTGATCGGTTTTTACCTGCAAAATAACACAACAAGCCACCTCGAAATGGTGGGAATCCAATGCCATACACCAATGCCGCATCCAAATATTTAGCATGATCCAATACGCCTTGATCAAGGCATCGTAGTGCCTCGACAAGCATAGGAATAAGGCAGGCTTCAATAATTTCTTCAGCGCTCATCGCACTCAAAGCACCCGTTTCTCCAGTCATATCTATATCAGCATCAAATTCTTTTTCACGGTGCGGGTGAGCCAAGCCCGATGCTGCTTGAACATAGTTATCTAAATTTTTATTAACTGCCTGACGTTTCCCCTTGTCATAGACATAAAATCCAGAGCCGCTTTTTTCACCCAATAAACCATCCGCAACCATCTTGGCAAACCATTCAGGCATAGCGAATTGCTTTAACGTAGGTTGCGCCGAAATAGATGTCTCTGAAGCACCATTTTCTGGGCCATCAAAGCTGCTGCTCAAGTGCTCACCAACATGCAGGCAAATATCAAGACCAACCCGATCAGCCAGTTCAATTGCCCCCATGGGCATACCGAAACGTTTTAACACCCCATCAATATGCGGCGCGGATTGCCCTTGTTGCAACAAACGTAGCGCGGCAGTCATAAACGGCATCAAACAACGGTTGACCAAAAAACCTGGGCGATCTGCAACAACCACAGGAAATTTACCCCAACGAACAGCCAACGCTGCAACGGTGTGAATTGTTTCGGCGCTGGTTTTATCGCCAGCGATAATTTCAACCAAAGGCATTTTGGGGGCAGGATTGAAAAAATGCATTCCTGCCATGCGCTCGGGATGTTTCAAATCTGCCTGTTGCTCGCTAAGCGATAAGGATGATGTATTGCTTAATAGCAGCGTTTTCGAATCAACCAGGGCTTCGCTATCAGCCCACAGCTTCTTTTTAATATTGAGGTCTTCCAGTATAGCTTCAATCACCGTATCGGCAGAAGCCAGTCCACTACAATCCAAGCTTGGACGAATACGCTGCAAACGCTCTACGGCTTGCTGATGAACAGCTTGCTGATTTTTTCCCTGAGGTCGTCTGGAAAATTTCGAGGCCGCTTTCAGCCCTCGACTCAATGCCTCGGCGGAAACATCGTGCAAATCCACGGTGCCATCCTTGGCAGCAACCCAAGCAATGCCACTCCCCATAATACCAGCGCCATATACTGCTGTGTGCTGCAATTTGGCAGCTGCAGACTTGCCCAATTTCACGGCTTCTTGGTGTTTCAATGCTTCACCCAAAAAGAATACCCGAATCAGGTGTTTGCATACCGGGGTGATCGCCAACCGCCCAATTGATTCTGCCTCACAGGTGTATGCCGATTGACCCGAAAGCCCTGCAATGGCATGCAAGGTTTTTAGTGTTGTTATCAGTGCTGGGTAAGAATTATCCACATCACAAAACTTGCCACGCACTTTGCGCTCTGCGAGCTTGAAAAACATCGTTCGAGCTGGTGGCAAGGAAAACCACCAAGGCTTGACATGTTTTGTATGTCGCTTGCCTTGTTTGCCCAGCATGACACAAGCAGCTTCGATCTGTTCGGTATGACACAGCATATCTGCAAGCCCAATACGCTTGGCGCGTTTGGCATTGACAGCGCGGCCACTTAAAATCATGGGCGTTGCCACTGTCCAGCCGACTCGCTGCGGCAAACGCACGCAGCCACCAAAGCCAGGGTGAATACCAATTTTTATTTCTGGTAGCGCTAAGCTGGTTTTATCATCTTTTACAACAATAATATAATCACATGCCATTGCCAATTCCAGCCCACCACCCAAACACACGCCTTGTACTACGGCCACCGATACACTCGCCAGCTGTTCAATACGTTGACACAGCCTTTGCCCGCGCTTCGCCAGTTCAGCACCTTTCTCAGCATCATCTATCGCAGCGATGGCATGAATATCAGCACCAGCAATAAAGCAGCCTTGCAAAGCACTTTGCAGGATTAATATTTCTGGAACATTTGCTTCCAAGGTGTTCAGGTGGCCTTCCAAAGCCTCCAAACATGCTTCATCCAACACGTTGACGGATTTGTCATTGCGAGAAAATAATAAGGTCGCGCGACCTTCTTCACGTTGTAGTTGAATCACCGATTTCATAGCCATGGCTCACTCCCCAACAGCGTTGCTCCACCCTGACCACCACCAATACACAAGCTTGCCAAGCCAAGGCCGCCGCCCGTATCACGTTTTAGTTGTCGCAACAATGTTAAAATGAGTCGTGCGCCAGTCATACCGACAGGATGACCCAGAGCAATACCGCCACCATGCACATTCAATTTATCCACATCAGGTGCACCCATGGCATGATCCAAAGCCCAAGCTTTTTTAGCAAACTGCTTGGAATCCATGGCTTTAAGGTTAGACAATAGCTGTGCGGCAAAAGCCTCATTGATTTCTACCCTTGCCATATCATTCATCGTTAAGCCCGCATTTGTCAGTATACGGTGGCAAGCATGCACAGGCCCCATGCCCATACGCTCTGGATCACAGCCTGAATATGCCCAATCATGAATATAGCCCAAAATAGGCCAACCTTCTGCTTCCGCTTTGGCTTTATGTGAGATAAGCAGCATTGCCGCACCATCGGTGATTTGCGAACTATTGCCTGCTGTCACTGTACCCAATGGTTTTTCAAAGGCTGGACGTAGGCGCTTCAATGCCTGCATGTTTTGCTCTGCCCGAATGCCCTCATCTTGATGCACTGCCGCGAAAGAGCTGCCTGCAAATACATGCATGACCTCTTCATCATACCAACCATCCTGCCAAGCTTGTGCGGCTTTTTGATGGCTCTGTAGCGCCCATGCATCCTGCTCAATACGTGATATAGAAAATTCTCGCGCCAGCACTTCGGCTGTTTGCCCCATACCCAAATGCACCACAGGATCAGTCAAACCTTCCATCAAAGAAACACGCGGTTTCCATGGTGCTTTGATGATGGCCAAGGCAGCCTTTAAACGTGCAGGTATATTTCTGGCACACTGTAAATCGGCCATGGATGCCCGAAATTTATCGTGAAATAGCAACGGCGCATGGGTCATGGATTCGACACCACCTGCCACAATGACATCAGCGCGGCCTAATTGTATCTTTTCTGCGGCATCGGTGATGGCCTGCATGCCCGAAGCACAATTACGGTGTACGGTGTGGGCAGGTACGGCACGCGGTACACCTGCTTGTAATGCAATGACGCGAGAAATATTGGTGGCTTCGACGGGCTGAATAACGTTGCCAATAATCACCGCATCCACGTCATCACGGGTCAGTGGGGAACGAATGAGCAATTCTCGTAAGGTCTGCATACCCAAATCAACGGCTGATAAATCAGCCAGCGCACCACCCATTTTCCCCAAAGGTGTGCGAATACCTGCGACAACAACAATTTCGCGCTTTTCTCGTCTCATAGCAGCTCCTCATGCCTGTGTGCCCCTGTAGTATAGCATACTTTATAGGCTGATGTTTGTTCGTACTGTAAACATAACATTCATTACAAACCATAGCCTGAATAATTCACAGTGCGGCCGGGCAAGGTCGTTTATTCTGGTGGGTGAAAATCCTGCTCCGGTAAGGATTAGCCATCCGCCGGGAAGTGAACCTTGGGTCGGCGGAAATAATTCCAAAGATTGAGCACAAGGGAATCGAACCAATAGGCCGTAAGCGTAAGCTGAAGTGATTGAGCCACGAAATATTCAAAATGGGAAGGGCGGCTCTTTCAAATCACAAGTGGGTGAACCGTCGAGGCAAGCGGGGGTGTTGCAGCTGGGAGAAATTCGAGCTGCTGTTACAACGGTTTCCGCTACCAACACCACGCATTATGGTTAGTCTGTTCTAATGATTCGTAAACGCACTATTGAGGAGCCGAGTGCGTAAATAGCGCCAGCACGGTTCTGTGAGGGGCTTGAATACAATGATTGAAAAGCAAGTATAGTGTGACACCAGCGGGAAACCGTCTGGAAAATAGAAAAAAAACAAATACCTGCTTACATAATCAGAGGTTCGGTCTACTCGACAATACTGTCGTGCCCTTGCTTGCCCCTTTATCCGCAACGAATTCTTTGCCAGTCGACCGCATCCATTGGTACGGTACTTCCGACAAAAAAATCGTTGCAAATAAAGGTTCTTCACAATCATCACAACGATTTATGAATTATTCAGGCTAGGTAGAAGCCTTGTTGAACAGAAGCAAAATCTGGTAAAATACGTATATTGCAAGCTGTTTAGTAGCATATGCACCCTTAGCTCAGCTGGATAGAGCACTGCCCTCCGAAGCCAGTGGTCTTCAAAGGTTGATTCATTTAGGCTTGCGCTCACTTTTTAAATATGCACCCTTAGCTCAGCTGGATAGAGCAATGCCCTCCGAAGGCATAGGCCAGTGGTTCGAATCCACTAGGGTGCACCAAATAGCAGTTCAATGAAGTTCGTTAAGAGCCTGTAGCCCTAGTGGTTGCAGGCTTTTTTGTTGCTTTGTTGTTTGTTATAGTCCTATACTGTCCGTATAAGTACCGACAAATTGACGGTACTTTTACGCATGAAGGCATTTGCAATAAAAAAGTACCGTCACAAGGCGGTGTAATATGGCTTTATCTGACTTGAAAGTGAAAGGGGCAAAGGTTCCCACTGGTAAAAAGCAAAAGAAGTT
>JAUZQT010000173.1 GCA_030950825.1 Mariprofundaceae bacterium
ACACCACATAGGTTCTTTGACCATACAAGCAGAAGATGCAGTAATAAATGACGTTGATGCCGCTGATATTGCCGTTGATGGCCCTCTGGTGTGAAGTAGTCCACAGGAATACGCACAACAAGCAGTGGTATGGATGCAATGCTGCCAATAAACATGATCAATGATGCTGTCGCAATCCATAAACCATAAGTGCTGAATAATGACAGCACCTGATGCCACATCTCAATCATTATTATTTACCTGATAATATTTAACCAATCAATGTAACACTTGCACCCTTTCGCTTATGAATGCTTCCAATACTGTAAACCGTCTCACCAGCATCTTCAAGGATCTGTGTTGCAACTTCCGCAGAACTCTCAGGAAGAATAACCACAAAGCCAATACCCATATTAAAGGTGCGATAACGTTCGTTCTTCTCAACATTTGCAAAACCCAATAAATATTCAAAAACAGCCGGCACGCCCCATGTGCCAACATCAACGGTAACCGCCAAGTCATCACTTAAAATGCGCTCAAGGTTATCAAACATGCCACCACCAGTGATGTGGGAGAAACCATGAATCTTGATGCCACTTTTCATCAGCGCATTGATTGCTGGTACATACAAACGTGTTGGAGCTAATACTTTATCAATAGCTTTAGAGCCATCTGAAAGGATGTCATTGTTTAAGTCGGCTTTACCAAGCTCTAATAATTTTCGAACCATCGAAAAACCATTGGAGTGTGGACCATTCGAAGCCAGACCAAGTACCACATCTCCATCTGCAATATGGGCACCATCAACCATCTTAGGCTTATCCACCACCCCCACACAAAAGCCGCCAATATCATAGTGACCCGGTGCATACATTCCTGGCATTTCAGCAGTTTCACCGCCAATCAGTGCGCACTCGCATGTTTTACAGGCATCTGCGATACCTTCAACGACACCCACCAAGGTTTCTCCCTTCAATGCACCTGTCGCCAAATAATCCAAGAAAAATAAGGGTGCAGCGCCAAGCGCTGCCAAATCATTGACACACATCGCAACCACATCAATACCAGCCACATGTGGACGATCATATTCCTGAAGCAATAAAAGCTTTGTCCCCACACCATCGGTACCTGAAACCAATACTGGCTCTTCCATCGTTGAAAAATCAGGCTGGAACAAACCACCAAAACCACCTAACCCTGACAACACCTCTTGGCGCATCGTACTATTGACGGCTTGTTTAATGCGGCCAACAAAGGCATTTCCAGCATCAATATCCACACCACAATCGGCATAATTAATTTGTTGTTTTTGGGTTTTTTTAGACATCCAGATTTCTTACCTTTAAAGCATTCTCTTGAATAAAGTTTCGGCGAGGCTCAACGGCATCACCCATCAGCATGGAAAAAGTTTCATCCGCTGTAACAACATCTTCCAGTGTAACCTGTAGCATACTGCGATTGGCTGCATCCATCGTTGTTTCCCATAACTGGTCTGGGTTCATTTCACCCAGCCCTTTATAGCGTTGGATATTCATACCTTTACGGCCATCTTTCACCACCAAGCTCGCAATATCATCATAGTGTTGAATGTCCCAACGTTTGCCATCTTGCTCCAAGTATGCGCCATCTTTCACCATATCTTGAATCATCACGCATATTTTTTGTGCTTCTGTAAACTCCGCTGTCGCAATAAGGTTGCGCTCCAAACGAGACATCATCAAACGCCCGTGATCTTTGCGCTCAAATTGAACCCAAAAATATCCCTGCTCTTTATCCTCATGTACAGTCCATTTTAACGTTTCATCAACGCGGGTCACGATATCAAAGTGTTCGCTTAAAGTTGCCAAACGTTGTGTTAACTTTTCTTTGTCACGCATGGTTGAAGTGTTTATTTTTCCTGTTTCAACAAGAAATTTCAATATTTTCAAGTCCAAGCGCTGCGACAATCGTTGTTGCAAATAGTGCAGACGGTGAATATTACGAATCAAGCTCATCAAACGCTCACCATTCACAGCTTTTGCCCCATTATAAGCATGAAAAGATTTTCCACTGGCACCAAGCTCAACCAAATAATCAAACAATTCATCATCCGATGCGACGTAACGCGCTTTTTTCCCTTTCGCCACACGGTACAATGGTGGTTGAGCAATGTACAAATGCCCACGCTCAATCAATTCTGGCATCTGACGGTAAAAAAAAGTAAGCAATAACGTTAAAATATGTGAACCATCTACATCAGCATCGGTCATAATAATCACTTTATGATAACGCAATTTGGCAATATCCAAATCTTCCTTACCAATGCCAGTGCCCAATGCCGTAATCATGGTGCCAATTTCCTGCGAGGATAACATTTTGTCAAAACGTGCTTTTTCTACATTTAGAATTTTACCTTTGAGTGGTAAAATTGCCTGTGTTCTGCGATCGCGCCCTTGTTTGGCTGAGCCGCCCGCCGAATCCCCTTCCACCAAAAATAATTCCGAAGAAGCGGGGTCTTTTTCCTGACAATCAGCAAGCTTGCCTGGTAAACTTGAAATATCCAGAGCGCCTTTACGGCGCGTCAAATCACGTGCTTTCCGCGCCGCATCACGAGCCATGGCTGCCTCTGCGGCTTTACCAATAATCGCCTTGGCCTCTTTTGGGTTTTCTTCAAACCATTCAGAAAGCTTTTCATTCACAGTGCTTTCAACAATCGGTCGAACTTCTGATGAAACTAGTTTATCTTTGGTTTGCGATGAGAATTTAGGATCTGGAACTTTCACCGACAACACCGCAGTTAAACCTTCACGGCAATCATCACCCGTTAGTGATACTTTGTGTTTTTTTAACAATCCATTGGCACTGGCATAGCTATTAATACAACGTGTTAAAGCGGATCGAAGCCCTGCCAAATGCGAACCGCCATCACGCTGAGGAATATTATTGGTGAAACAAAAAACATGTTCTTGATACACATCCGTCCACTGCAAAGACAACTCAACGCCAACATCATCTTTCATCGTGTTAATGCCAATACAACCACTATGCAAGGCATTACGGCTCTTGTTTAAGTGCTCAACAAATGAGGTAATACCACCTTCATAAGCAAAAACAACCTTGTTATTATCGCGCTCATCAAGCAGCTCAATGTGCACACCACTATTCAAAAACGACAACTCTCGTAAACGTTTGGATAAAATATCAAATGAAAAATTACGATGTGAGAATGTCTCTAAACTGGGAAGAAAGCGAACTTCTGTGCCTGTTCCTTCAGACTTACCAACAACACTTACAGGCTCAACCGTATCACCTCGCTCAAAGCGACAGGTGTGCACTTTTCCATCACGGCGAACTGTTAGTTCAAGATATTCTGAAAGTGCATTCACCACCGACACACCCACGCCATGCAGACCACCCGACACCTTGTACGAGTTGCTATCAAATTTTCCGCCAGCATGCAGCACCGTCATAATAACTTCAGCAGCAGACCTACCTTCTTCAGGGTGTATATCAACAGGAATACCACGGCCATTATCGCGCACCGTGACAGAATCATCGGAGTGCAAAATAACTTCAACTTTATCGCAATGTCCAGCAAGCGCTTCATCAATGGAGTTGTCCACAGCCTCGTACACCATATGGTGCAGCCCTGTACCATCATCGGTATCACCAATATACATACCAGGACGTTTGCGGACGGCATCCAAGCCTTTTAAGACTTGAATACTACTTGCGCCATAATCCTGCTGACTGTCATCACTCATACTATACTCTCCATCATTTTGTGCGAAATCATTCTATGGGTATTATTTTTTTCAACACTTTTTTCAACACTTTCTTCAACACTATCTTCCTGCTGTTGCGCAACATGCACAGGCCATACATTGATAGCCAGCTCTGATGAAGTGTTTATATAATTCGGTGATGTTGCCAATACTTGCCCTGGATAGTCACATAAACGCTGAATTAAATGCAAACAACGTTTCTCATCCAGCGCTTCGAAACAATCATCTAGCAATAATACAGGCCATATTTGCCTATATTGCTCTATCAGACCACATTCTGCCAGCTTCATGGCAATAGAGGCTAATTTTTGTTGGCCTCGTGATCCCACGGCTCGTATTTCTTTACCTGAAAAGGTTATATGCAGCTTATCTGCGTGAGGGCCACTCGAACATCGCCCCATGCGACTATCTTGCTGACGTTTATTTTGCAATAATTCAGACCAATGCGCATCATTGTCAGGTACGTGACTTTTTATTTCCATCTGTAAATATTTTTCGGTTAGCGCCTTTTCTTTACATAGTAAGGCATTAAATAAAATACAAATTTTATCTCGGTACTCTTTAATATACCGCCCATGAAAGATCATTTGAGCCTCCCAAACCAATAGCTCATTGGTATCAGGCTGTTTTCTCAATACACGGGTGCGCTGCATCAGTGCACGCAAGTAAGCGTGATAATGCGCTTTTATCGCAGGTTCACAAAACATTACCAAGTGATCCAGCCATTTACGTCGCTCATTGCTGACACCATCAATTAATTTTTTTCCTTGAGGGGCATCTACCAATACCAATAATGTTTCAGCCAACACCTTTTTATTGTTTAACTTCCGACCCTGTAACAACATCTCAGTTTTCCGCCGCTTCCCATGTATCTGCACATGCAAGGGTCCATAACGGTGCCATGTTCCACGGATATGAAATTGCGCGCAGTTCCAACGCACCAACTCAGGATCTCTAGCTTGGCGAAATGATCGGCCATGTGCCATCAAATAAGTCGCCTCAAGGACGCTTGTTTTTCCACAACCATTTTCACCGATAAAGAGGTTTACACCAGCTTCTAAATTCCACTGCTGCTGCTGGTGGCAGCGTAAATCCTGAATGTGTATATATCCGAGCCATATTGGTAAACTTTTATGCATAGTGCTTTCGAAAGAACTAAATCCTTATCGGCATCACAACATATTTTGAACCACCACCATCCGTTGTTGTTAACAAAATGGGGGAAAGCTCATTATGAAATTGTATGCGTACTTTTTCCGTATCGATAACATTTAAAACATCCCTTAAATAACGTCCATTAAAACCAATCACCAGATCAACACCATCAACATCAGCCTCTACAAGCTCCTCTGCCTGCTCCTGATCTGTATTGTGCGCCACTACTTTCAAGCAGTTGGTAGAAACCGTTAGACATACATCATGGGTAACTTCATTGGCAACAATCATAATTCGCCGTAACGATTGATCGAATTTTTTACAATACACATCCGCTTGGTGGGGATTTTGCAAAGGCACAACATCAGCATAACTTGGAAAAACCGCATCAATTACCTTGCTGCTTAAAGTATAAAAACCACACTGCAGCCTAACTTGCCTTGATCCAAGACTTAGACGCAAGATACCATCTTGTTCTTCAGCAATTTTACGCATTTCAATCACCGTTTTCTTCGGCACAATACATTTGATATTCTCTTGCTCTGAATTCAAAAAAACTTCTTTTAAGGCAAGACGGTGGCTATCAGTTGTGACTACGCGAAAACTTTGATTCTCATAGGTTTCAAACAATGCTCCCGTTAGGTATTTTCTTGTTTCATCATCGGATATTGCAAAAGCTGTACCTAATATCATTTGCGCCAGCTCTTTTCCATCCAGTTCAAACGTTATGTCAGTATCATCATCTGGAATGCCTGGATAATCTTTGGCATCCATTATAGATAAACGAAAACGTGAACGACCACTTTTAATAACTAAAAAGTTTTCTTCCACCTTTAATTCAACCACTTGGTTTATATCAAGCTCTTTGATAATTTCAAATAACTTTTGTGCTGAAACGGTTGTTTCACCTGGTTTTATAATGTCTGTTTCAACACTCGCAGAAATTGTCATTTGTAAATCAGTGCCAACAATTTCGAGGCATTGGCCTTCGGCGCGTAAGAGAAGATTACATAAAATAGGTTTGGTGCTTCGTTTTTCAACAACACCCTGGCAACGTTGAACTTGCTTTAATAAAGAAGCTCTTGAAATGGTAAGATGCATGTGTTACTCCTTTAAGGCTTATATTTCATTAATATTAGTCATCGTAGTAATAGCTGTGGATAACTGAGTAATCCTAAAGACCTTTAAATATTCGTCAGTTAAATGTCTTTCTACAGGTTTATAAAAACAGCAAAGCCTGTGTGTCAAATGTGGGTAAAAACAAGTATCAATAAAAATTTTAGCTGTGTTCTACTTATACTCAAAATACCCACAGCTTTCTCTAGCCTTATACAAGAGAGTATTTGCAGGATCTAGGTTGCAGCGTATGGTAAAACAATAGCGCTTAAATTTCACTACAAAGTAGCGCGTAATCGCTGCAAGACACCATCCAATTCTTCTGCATGGCTGTAACTTATTTTTAATTCTCCAGAACCGCCTTTTTTACAATTCAGGCTGACAGGTAAGCCCAAGGTGCGCATTAACTCATCCTGAAGCGCTGCCACATCTGCATCGACAACCTTATTAAGAGAAATATGCGTAGCATCATTTAAAGCTCGCTTCACCTCTTTCTCCATCTGTCGAACGCTCCACGACTCTGCCACACACTTACGCGCCAATATCCCCGCTTTTACTGCATCTAAACCCACTAAAGCGCGCGCATGCCCCATCATTAAAAGCCGTTGCTCGATCATCTCTTGGATAGGCTGTGGCAATTGCAATAAACGAATCAAATTACTTACCTGCACACGAGACACACCTATGCGTTCTGCAACCTTCTGTTGAGAAAAAGAAAACTCATCAATCAAGCGCTTATAAGCGCGGGCAGACTCAATAGCTGTTAAGTCATCACGCTGTTCATTTTCAATGATGGCCAATTCCAAAGCCTGTAAATCATCTACTTCTCGAATAACAGCAGGGATATCGAGCAACCCCGCGGCCTGAGAGGCGCGCCAACGCCGCTCCCCTGCAATCAACTCGTAACCATCGCCTTGTTCTCGCAAAAGAACAGGCATCAATACACCAACTTTGCGAATGGATTCTGTTAAAGTAATTAGTTCATCTTCATTAAAGCGTGTGCGTGGCTGATAACGATTGGGTTTGATCTTTGAAATTAAAACACTTATTGCCTGATTCAATATTTGTGCCGTGGGTTTATCTGCCAATAAAGCATCAAGGCCACGACCCAAGCCGCGTTTTTTTATTGTTTTTTTCACGACCATTTATTCCACCTCCCCCTGAGCTTGATAACGCAGTAAAAATTCTTTTGAAAATTGTAAATACGCTTCTGCTCCAAGTGATCGAGCATCATGATACATCACGGGCGTTCCATAACTTGGCGCTTCAGACAAGCGAACATTGCGGGGAATCACCTGCTTATATACAAGCTCTCCAAAATATCCCCGCACCTCATCTTCAACCTGTTGTGCTAAATTATTTCTACGGTCAACCATGGTTAATAAAATACCATCCATGAGAAGGTCAGGATTCAACGAGGATCTAACCCTACGAATGGTATCCATCAGCTGGCTTAGGCCTTCCATGGCATAGAACTCTGTCTGTAAAGGAATCATAACGGCATCTGATGCTGTTAATGCATTAAGTGTCAAAATACTTAATGCTGGAGGGCAATCAATCAGCACATGATCAAAGAACCTGCCATCATATTCTAAAAAAGCTTGGCGCAAACAGTGTTCCCTATCTTTCTTCTCTACCAGCTCGATTTCTAAACCCGCCAAATCCATACTCGCTGAAAGTAAAAATAAATGCTCACAGTCCGTTTCTACAAGCGCATTCTGCAAACTTTTTTCGCCCATCAGCACTTCATATGTGCCAGATTCAACGGCTTGTTTATCAATACCTAAGCCTGTCGTTGTATTTCCCTGAGGATCCAGATCAATTAGCAGGATACGTTTTCCCTGTGCCGCTAGCGAGGCTGCTAAATTAATGCAGGATGTTGTTTTACCGACCCCCCCTTTTTGGTTGGCAATGGATGTAATCCATCCAGTGTTTTTATGTTTCACGTGAAACATCCTCTGAGGTACGGCATGTTTCATACATTCTCCCAAGCGTAGCACTGAATTTGTTGCATTTCGATAGCCTTAACGCCACCCAACGTGTTAAAACACCAGCCTTTGGCATCGATAGGCTGCTGGTTTCTAGGCACCGGGAATACGGCCACAGCACCAGTATTTGCGTGGGGCGAACACATATCAAGCAAGCCTTTTACGTTAGTCACGGCGCGAGCTACGCAAATATCCACATGCAAACATGGTAAATCATTAATATCTGCATCGTGCACTTCCATATTTAGATCCAGTATACGAGCTAAGTGTCGAAGAAATTCAGCCCTCTTCTTTCGGCGATCCACGAGAACCCCGTGTAAATTGGGTTTAGCAATCAGCAAGGGGATGCCAGGCACACCCATACCGCTACCAATATCCAATAAACGACCTTGATCTGGAATCCACTGACTTAGTGCCACAGAAGGCGCTACAAAGCGCTGATGAAATAACGCTTTATCCGAAATGGACGTTAAATTCAAAGCTTTGCGAAAACGAAGTACTTCGTTTGTGTATACATCAAGCCTTTCCTTCACGCCGCAGCCCCTTGCTGGTGTAGATAGATCATTAAGCACGTTACAGCCGCAGGAGTGACTCCAGAAACACGAAGTGCTTGGCCAAGATTGGATGGCTGTACCATTGATAATTTCTGCTGACATTCAATACTAAGCCCTTTTACGTGCGTATAGTCCATGTTGCAAGGTATTTTACGATCTTCCATGCCTTTAAAGCGCTTTACTTCAAGCGCCTGTTTATCCAAATAGCCATCATAATGGATTTCAGCTTTCAGACTAGCCCAGTCTTGCCGTGATAGGTGATCACAGCCATCAAGTAAATTAAAAGCAATATCCACATCCACATCCTGACGATGACAATAGGCTGGAAATAAAGTCCCTTGTTGGGTTGCGGGTAAATCAAGAGTCTTTAAACGCGCAGCCCAGACTCTACCACTGCCAATCATCATGCCCTTGGCTTGATCAATCATCGACTGCACCCGCGTTTGTCGCTGTTTATAATATGTCAAACGAGACTCGTCATACAAACCCAGACGAATAGCATCCATACCCAGACGCAAGTCTGCATTATCTTCACGTAAATAAAGACGAAATTCTGCACGAGAAGTAAACATGCGGTAAGGCTCACTCACACCCTTGGTAACCAAATCATCCACCATCACGCCCAAGTAAGCTTGCGAACGATCAGGAACCCAAGCCTCCAGATCACAAGCCAAGGCTGCGGCGTTGATACCAGCTAAAATACCTTGCGCTGCTGCCTCTTCATAGCCTGTTGTGCCATTAATTTGACCAGCCTGAAAAAGCCCTCCAACACGCTTGCATTCCAGTGTTGGCTTCAGTTCCGTAGGATCAACATAGTCATATTCAATGGCATAACCAGGACGAATAATAACCGCTTTTTCCAAGCCTTGGATAGAGCGAATCACGCGCCATTGCACATCAATGGGCAAGGATGTTGAAATGCCATTTGGGTAGACCTCAGCATAATCTTTCCCCTCGGGCTCAAGGAAAATTTGATGACTTTCTTTATCTGAAAAACGCACCACTTTATCTTCAATACTGGGGCAGTAGCGCGGCCCTTTGCTTTCTATATCACCTGAATACATCGGAGAACGAGATAAGTTTTCCCGAATAATATCGTGGGTTTGTTTGTTTGTGCGTGTGATTGCACAAGGTATTTGATCCTGTGTGACGGAAGAATGAACGCTAGAAAAAGGCAAGGCATCATACTCACCAGACTGTTGATCAAGACTATCCCATGCAATGGTGTTTTTATCCAAACGCGGCGGCGTTCCTGTTTTTAACCGCCCTAAATGTAATTCTCTTTGATATAGCTCTTGTGTTAATCCATTAATACCAGCATCCCCAGATCGCCCAGCGGAGAATTTTTTATCACCTATATGAATAAGTCCGCCCAAAAAAGTCCCTGTCGTTAACACAATAGATCTCGCATAGTGCGCAACGCCCAGTTCATCAATAACCCCTATCACACGATCACCATCAAATATTAAATCATTGATTGAACCTTGATGTAGCGTGAGGTTTTCTTGTTGATCCAAAAGATTCCGCATTGCCATATGATAGACTCGCCGATCGCACTGTGCGCGCGTCGAGCGAACCGCAGGGCCCTTTCGTTGGTTTAATATACGGTATTGGATAGCAGCTTTATCTGCACACACGCCCATTAAACCACCAAGGGCATCCACCTCTTTCACCAAGTGACTCTTACCAATACCGCCAATTGCAGGATTACAAGACATCTTGGCAATGGTATCTAAGTTTTGTGTAATTAAACGAACTGTTGCGCCCCGGCGAGCAGCAGCAGCGGCGGCCTCACAGCCAGCATGTCCAGCACCAACAATAATCACATCAATTGGTTTGTCTGGGTGTTTCACGTGAAACAATTTATTAGTCGTCATTCCTGCAAGCATAATTTATACGACAATGAAATCCAGCTTTCTAAAAAAATTCCTAGAATAAGGATGTTTTTTCGTAACTATTCAGCATGTTTATAAGGTATCCTGCTAACCCATGAAAACCGTCATTCCTGCTTCGACAAGCTCAGCAACCCAACTGTATTGGGAATCCATTATAAAACAGGCGTGTTTATCATGAATCCTCAATACAAGCACTTG
>JAUZQT010000174.1 GCA_030950825.1 Mariprofundaceae bacterium
ACGTGAGGGTACTGGTGATGATGCTTTTTCTGATAATGGTGTGAATTGTAGTATTAATTTTTCAGATGAGAGTGAGGGTGACAATACTGCTTACTCATTGGGCGGTTTGTGTACTATTTTACTGAGCGAGAATGGTGTGCATGAAAAGATTAAAGCTATTATTCCCGCTGCCGATTTGCCAGATACATCGCAAGGCCTTGATGTCTGGGTCATGATTTATGAAGATGAAAAGACTGGGACAGCTTTTTATGCAAATGTTACTGTTGATTGACTCAAGCCCCAGCCTGAATAATTCATAATTCGTTGCGGATAAAGGGGTAAGCAAGGGCACGACAGTATTTGTGAATTATTCAGGTGAAGTCCGAATAGCTCATTTGTTGACCTCTGTTGTGAGTGAATCTCACAGTTTCATTGTGATATTATTGACTGTTGCTATGTGAATTTCTGCTGTTATTGTTCGCCGCGCTGTGAGGCAGCTATTGCTTGAGTAGCGGTATTTAGTGTTTTTTTTCTGTGAAGATTGATGCTGATTTATCTGGAAGGGTGACAGAGTGGCCGAATGTACCGGTCTTGAAAACCGGCGTAGGGAAACCTACCGTGGGTTCAAATCCCACCCCTTCCGCCAGATTTAATGAAAAGGTGCCCGTATTTTCACGGGTGCCTTTTTTTGTTTTTACGTTCTGTTGCTTGAATGATATGAGTTCAGGCATACGTGATGTAGATCGTTTTTCTTTTATGAGTTGCCTCCGTTTTTCTAACTGCCAGTATTCATACTTTGCTGTAGGGGTAACTACTCAGCACCTCTTGAAAATATCCAGTAACTGCTCAGATTGCTTCTGATTTTTCTGATGGCAAGGCGAAAAAACGGAGTTTACTACTGTAAATGAGCATTTTTCAACGCAGCTATCGGGAAAATCAGGAGTGAGCTGAGTAGTTACCTGTAGGGAGTAGAAAAGAAGGAGGGGGGAGAATGAAAATTTTGCACTTATTTTGTGGAATGTGTTTAGCATGGTTTGTGATGTTGCAGCCTGCTTATGCGGCGGGTTCATCCAATGGATAACTTTTTTTCTGGCTTAAATGACCACCTAGCATCGGTTTTATTTTATAATATTCTTCCTGAATCTTATGGAAGTATGCCTTTTATTGTGGCTTGGTTGATTGTTGGCTCAGTTTATCTGACCTTTCGTTTTGGATTTATCAATATTCGTATGATGGCTCATGCCTTTGCTGTGATTCGTGGAAAGTACACCTCTCCCAGTGATAAAGGTGAAGTTTCATCGTTTCAGGCGCTGACGACAGCACTTTCTGCAACCGTTGGTTTGGGTAATATTGCTGGTGTAGCAATTGCAATAGGTATTGGTGGGCCTGGCGCAACATTCTGGATGATTCTGGCTGGATTTTTTGGTATGACTGCTAAATTTTCAGAAGTGACCTTGGGGCAAATGTACCGCGAATTTCGCTCCGATGGACATGTCATGGGTGGGGCGATGCAGTATCTGTCCAAAGGCTTTGCAGAAAAGGGTATGCCTTCAATGGGAAGAGCTTTAGCTGTGCTGTTTGCGATACTTTGTATTGGAGCTTCGCTGGGTGGTGGCAATGCCTTCCAAGTTTCACAAGCCATGGGTGCGGTACAAGGTGAGCTAGGCTTTTTTAAAGACTTTCCTTGGATGTTTGGTGTATTGATGGCACTGGCTGTAGGTGTGGTGATTATTGGTGGTATTCGCCGTATCGCCCATGCAGCTGAAGCTATTGTACCAACCATGGTGCTGATTTACTTATCCGCTTGTTTGTGGATTGTTTTTTCTCATGCTGCAGAAGTACCTGCGGCTTTATCGTTGATTGTTCATGAAGCATTTTCACCTACGGCGGTGGCAGGTGGCGTGATTGGTGTTATTGTGCAGGGTTTTAAACGCGCGGCTTTTTCCAGTGAGGCAGGGATTGGTTCGGCTGCAATTGCACATTCTGCAGCTTCGGTTAAATACCCAGTGCGTCAGGGGATGGTGGCTTTATACGAACCTTTTATTGACACCATTATTATTTGCACGATGACTGCTTTGGTTATTATTATAACTGGGGTATATGCCGACCCAGAGTACGCAAGTTTGGTGGCAGAAAGTCAGGGTGCCGCGTTAACAGCCGTTGCTTTTGGGTCAGTTATTTCATGGTTTCCGACTGTTTTATCCATTTCAGTTGTGTTGTTTGCCTACAGTACGATGATTTCATGGTCATATTATGGGGAGCGTTGTTGGACGTATGTGTTTGGTGAACGATTTTCCATGATTTACCGATGGATGTTTCTGGTTTTTATTGTTTTGGCCTCAATGGTGAGTGCGGGTAATATTTTGGATTTTAGTGATTTGCTACTGCTGGCGATGGCATTTCCCAATATTATTGCCTTGTATGTATTGCAGGATAAAATTGCTGAAGCATTGAAAGACTATTTATCAAAATTACGCAGTGGTGCGTTGGATCGAGAGGTAGAAAGAAACTGATGGCATTATTGATTACGGATGACTGTATTAATTGTGCAGTGTGTGAGCCTGAATGTCCGAATGAAGCAATTTTTGAGGGTGAAGAAATTTACGAAATAAATGCCGATTTATGTACGGAGTGCGTGGGGCATTATGATGAGCCACAGTGTGTGATGATTTGCCCTGTGGATTGTATTCCTAGCGACCCTAATCGTGAAGAGAGCCAAAATACCTTGTTGCTGAAATATAAAAGATTGACGGGCAAGGCTGTATGAGTCGCATGTTTGTTATTTCTGGCCCGTCAGGAGCTGGAAAATCAAGCTTGTGCAGCGAGCTTTTGAGGCGTTGTTCGCAACTCAAACTAGCGATTTCCTGTACAACGCGCCCCCCACGACTAGGTGAGAAAGATGGGCGTGAGTACCATTTTTTCGATATGGAAACCTTTAAGAGCTTACAGGATGCTGGGGAATTCCTTGAATGGGCAAAAGTGCATGGCCATTTTTATGGGACCCGAAGATCAGATGTGCAAGCTGTACTTGAGCAGGGCGGCGATGTGCTGTTGGAGATTGACTGGCAGGGTGCTGCTCAAGTTGCAAGTGAAATGTCTGATATTGTTCGTATTTTTATTCTTCCGCCTTCAATTGAGGCACTTAGACAGCGTCTTGTGGAGCGAGGTCAAGATGATATGGCGGTGATTGAGCGACGTATTGCAGCAGCTGCCGCCGAAATGGAACATGCAAGTGAAGCACATTACCAAGTTGTGAATGATGATTTTGATCAGGCTTTGCAAAAATTGGTCTTATTATTCTGAAAATACAGCAATTTTCATTTTGACTTTACGGCCATAATATAAGTGGTACCTAGATCCTGCAAGTGTTTGCACATACATAGCGCAACCTCTTGATTCACTTGGACTATTGAAAAAGCACTCATTACCAATAAGGTGACTACGTGTTTTTTCAATACGCCATGTAAACCAATATCTTACACTCTGCACGCACAAACACTTGCAGGATCTAGGTGGTATTTTTTTTTAGGATCCTAAGTTAGGTCTTTTGAGAAGAATTCAGGGTGTGCTTCGCGGATTTTCTGTTTAGCTTGCCCGCATGAAACATTACCTTCAATTTTATGCAGTTATTATCCCTGGTTTAGAGTTATTAGCGGTACAGGAACTGGCATCACTTTCAGCACATGATATTCGCAAGGAGCAAGGTGGCGTGCGTTTTTCAGGAACGTTGGATACCCTGTACAGGGTGAGTTTAAGAGCGCGCTGTATCACCCGCTTGCAAGTGCGTGTGGGGAAATGCCATGCCATGCAGTGGGCTGAGCTGCAACATCATGTTGCGAATATGGCTTGGGAGCGTTTTATTCCCAAGGGAGCCAAGATATCCGTACATGCCAGTGCTGAAAAATCCAAATTGATGCACACCGATAAGATTGCTGAGCATGTGTTCAATGGAATACATGATGCTTTGGGTAAGCGCTTGCATAAGAGCAATGCCAGTGAGCAACGTGTTTATGTGCATATCACCAATAATCGCTGCGATATTCGTGTGGATGCGTCGGGTGAGCGCTTGGATCGGCGTGGCTACCGTTTGCAGTCAGCAAAGGCACCGATGCGGGAAACATTGGCGGCCGCTGTGTTGCAATGGATGGATTGGCAGCAGGATCAGCCTTTGATCGTACCTATGTGTGGCTCAGGAACGCTGGCGATTGAGGCGGCCTTATTGGCTCGGAAAATAGCCCCCAATATGCAGCATGACTTTCCGTTTAAAGATTGGGATATATTTAAAGGAAAAGATTGGAAGCGTGTATTTGATAAAACCAACAGCATGGTACGCGATGCTCTACCCATAAAAATTCAAGTCTCCGATGTGCATACAGGTGCTATTGCTGCGTGTAGGGATAATGCACAGCGTGCTGGTGTCTTGGCTGATTTGGACGTGCAACAACTGGATGTGCGAAAATTAAAAGTTGGCAACGATCAGCCTACGGGTCTTATCCTTTGTAACCCACCCTATGGTTTGCGTATTGATATGGATGGTGTGCAGTTTTACCGTGATTTAGGCCATGTATTGCGTGATTCTTTTCAAGGTTGGAGAGCAGCTGTGATGTGCCCAGACTGGAAACATGAAAAGGCTTTGGCACTGCCTGTTCGTCGACGTTTGCGCGTGAAACACGGCGGCTTGTGGTTGGATGTGCTGGATGTTTCCAGTAATGATGTGGAGAGGGCTGGAAAAATGAATGATCAGAAGGTACAGGCATGAGCTCAAAACGTCCCAATAAAAAGAAAACAGTTAAACAGCAATATGTGTCAGCAGCTCCAGCTTCGGTAAGCGCAGCAACGATATCGCCTGCTGTTGATAAAAGTATATTATTATGGGTAATGGCACCATTATTACTCTTTGGGTTTATGCTTAATGTGCGGCTATTTCCTATGATTGCTCCGAATGAAGAGCCCAAATGGGCGCTTTTAATTTTGTGTGGTGTATGGATCGGCCTAGCTGCGATTTGGGTGTTGTGGCGGCGTTCAAGCCTTCCGAAGCTGGCTTGGTCTTGGGCTGGCTTGGCGCTGCTGTTTTTTTATGTTTTGTTGGCGGCTGGAATTTTTGTTGCGCCAAATACAACAGAAGGCTTGATTCGTTTTACTTTCTGGTTGAGTTGTGTGGCAGTTTTTCTTACAGCCTGCTGGGCTTGGCGGCATGTGGAAGTCTTTCATACGGTTTGGATATGGATGATCACACTGGGTAGTTTTGTTTTTTCATTTCGTTATTGGCAAGCATATATTTTAGACTATGGAACACCGAACTATAATGTTCATGTGCTTTTTTCACCTATCGGGCATGTAAGCTTTACTGGTGATGTATTGGTTGTGTTGTTGCCTGTATTGATTTATTTATTACTCACCAAAAGCCATGCCGTTTTGAGAATTCTAAACTGGCTTTCAGTATGTACGATTACGACCATTTTATTGCTGGCATCCAGCCGTGGTGCAGTGGGTGGTATTGTTATGGGTCTAACATTGCTGACTCTTTTGTCACTCCGTCATTGGAAATTTATATTGTCGCAACCTTGGAGGAAATTTAGTCATATTTTGCCTATAGGCCTGCTTGTAAGCACGCTTTTGGCTTCATTTATTGTCTACGAGAATCTTCCTTACCATTATCGAGATCTGGCACGTGTTTCTAGTAATGCCGAGAATAATGGTACAGTGGAGTACAAGCCTTTAACGCCCGATGTATTACAGCCGCCAGCGGCGGAAATGTGGAACTCATTGAGAAGGGCACTGGGTGCTCGAACACCGATGTATGCTTCGGCCACAGCCATGGTGATGGATGCTCCCATAATGGGGCAGGGAACGGGGAACTTTTTTACGGTTTATCCAGGGTTTAGCAACCGCTTTCCAGATTTTCGCGATCCTTTAAGCAGCGCACGAACCTTTACCACCAATCCGCATAATGTGGTGTTGCAAATTGCCACACAGCAAGGGCTTATTGCAACGGTGCTTTTTATGGGTGTATTACTGCTTTTCTGGTGGCGATTGTCTTCTTCTGTCTGGCGAAAGTGGGATATGTGGAAGGCAGCAGGTGTCATGGGAGTCACAGCGGCATTGTTTGAGGCCATGTTTAACCATGTGTTTTTCAATCCAGCCAGTATGTTTGTATTTGCCCTGTTTGCGGGTTTCTGGTGGGCAGCATTAAAACCGATGCCTATTGTATTTCAGGCTCCTTCATTGCCTACCGCAATTTTCAAACCAGTGTTAATGATAGTGGCTGTGCTGGTAATACTGCTAAGTGTTTGGCCAACCCGCTGGCTTATTTCTGAGTGGTATTCAGGCTCAGCAATGACGCATATGCGTCAGCCTGCAATTGCCGCTAAGGAATATCAGCTGGCATATGCTTGGGATAAAGATAATTTCCGAGCTGTGTTTGGCGTAGCTCAATCAGCTTATCAAGAGAAACGCTATGATGATGCCATTGTTTATTTGGAACACTTTGAAAATATTTACCCTTACAATCCTCCAGCATTAAATTTGTTGGGCGCGGCATACTTGATGAAAGGAAGTTATACTGAAGCACTTGCAGCCTTCAAGCGTGCCGTGGTTATATTGCCTGACTTTAAGATGGCAAAACAAAATTTAGCACGTTCGCAAGCCTTATTGCGGCAGCAGCAGACTCAGAAGAAGTAGTTTGAGGATCCGTATCACAGAGAACGTATGTTCTCCGTGATACTTTGTCGAAGAGGCTCTTCATAGAAATAATTTCAACGCTGGATTATCAGATTCATTGACCCATGTATAACCCAAGGTCATTAAAAAGCCCTCAAAGGCTTGTTGATCTTGTTCTGGAATCTCTATACCGACCAAAACACGCCCGAATGCAGCGCCATGGTTGCGGTAGTGAAACAAGGAGATATTCCAGCGCCCTGCAATACAGCTAAGGAAATCAAGCAGGGCTGCGGGGCGTTCAGGAAACTCAAAGCGGTAGAGTTGTTCATTTTGAACGTCCGTAGATTTACCACCAACCATATGCCGCATGTGTAATTTGGCGACTTCATTATCAATCAAATCAATCAAATCAATCACGGGGTATTGATGCTCTTCCAGCAGGGCTTGAATATCTTGTCGTTCTTGCTCGGATGAAATACCGATACCAACAAAGACATGAGCCTGATTGCGGCCAGATAGTCGATAATTAAATTCAGTAATGGGGCGATCACCCAATAATTTGCAGAATGTTAAAAAACTACCAGGGTTTTCATCAATGGTAACGGCAAACAAGGCTTCACGACGCTCCCCCATTTCTGAGCGCTCGGCAACATGGCGCAGACGATCAAAATTCATATTGGCACCACTATTGATGCATGCAATCACCTTGCCACGCAATGGATGTTGGCGAATATACTTTTTCATGCCAGCCACAGCCAATGCACCAGCAGGCTCGACAATGGAGCGATCCTCATCATAAATATCTTTGATAGCGGCACAAATCTCATCGGTATCAACAAGAATAATGTCATCTACATACTTCCGAACCAAATCAAAGGTATGCTCACCGACTTTTTTAACCGCAACACCATCGGCGAAAATACCAACTTGTTTGAGTGTGATGCGCTCATCAGCTTTGATTGAATCATGCATAGCGGCTGAATCGATGGGTTCGACACCAATAATACGTGTGTTGGGGGTGATTGTTTTCAAATAGACAGCAATGCCTGCAATCAAACCACCACCACCGATGGGAACAAAAATATAATCCAGATCGGTAGGGGCTTGGCGAAGAATTTCAGCAGCAATGGTGCCTTGCCCTGCAATGACCAGAGGATCATCATAAGGATGAATATAGGTCATACCAGTCTGCTGGCATAGCTCACTGGCATGGCTACTGGCATCGGAATAGGAATCACCAAAAAGTACAACAATCGCACCATAAGATTCAACGGCTTTGACTTTGATTTCAGGGGTGGTGCGCGGCATGACAATGGTAGCAGCAATGCCAAGCTTCTTGGCAGAGAGTGCCACGCCTTGGGCATGATTGCCCGCTGATGCGCAAATAACGCCATTCTGGCGTTCGGATTCATTTAAATGGACAATTTTATTGTATGCACCGCGTAATTTGAATGAAAAAACAGGCTGTAAATCTTCACGTTTGAGCAAGATTTCATTGTGTAATCTTGCTGAAAGTTTGGGCGCAAGCTCCAGCGGTGTTTCTTTGGCAACGTCATAGACGCGTGCGTGTTCGATGGCTTCAATGTAGAACTTCGGCATGAGCAATCTTCTACCATGAGAACACATGAAATCAAAATTGTTGCACAAATGGATCGCGGTCTGGCCTATGCTGAGGCATGTTTTGAAACATTTCGCGTTGTACAGGGGCAAGTATTTGAGCTGGTGCAACATCAACGGCGTTTGCAAGATGGTCTAAAAAGCTATGGTTTATTGTATGCGAATGACGAATTGGAACATTGGTTTGAACAAGCTATTTCCGCAGCAAGTTCTCAAGGCGATGATATATTAGTGCGCCTTACTGTATCGGGCGGTGCTGCGGCTTGGGGATTGCTGCGCAAGGATGCACATGCTTGCCATGTTCAGATACAAATGATGCCTTATATCGTGCGCCATTCTGCCGATTTAGAAACCGTTATCTGGCCATTTCCATTGCGGGAAAAGCGGGTGAAGTACACCTCTGATTATGCAGAAAGTTTAAGAGCTATTCAGCAATGGACGCTGGCAAAAAACATTCAGAACCCGATGCAGGCGCTGATTTGTTCAATGGATGGGCATATACTTAGTACAGTCACTGCGAATATTGCCTTGTATCGGCAAGGTCAGTGGTTTACGCCGCAGGGAGCAGGCATTTTACATGGTGTGGTACGACATTTTTTATTGCAGCAAGGTGTATTGCTTGAATCTGCTTGCCCGCAATCTTGGCTTGAGGATTGTGAAGCAATGATCTGTTTGAATAGTGCTGTTTTTGTACAAGCTGTAGCTTCGGTGGATCAGCGTATATTGGATACAAGGCACCCAGCCATGGCGAATGTTTTCAATGTATTGCTTGGTCAACCTGGGGTGCGATAGTTAGATTGTCAGTAACTATTCAGCACATTTGAAAAAAGTTCTGAAAATCATAAAAAAAAATGTCATTCCTGCTTCGACAAGCTCAGCAACCCAACTGTATTGGGAATCCATTATAAGATGGGCGTGCTTATCATGGATCCTCAATAAAAGCACTTGAGGATGACGAAACAAGTGGATGCTTAAATGGATAGACAGG
>JAUZQT010000175.1 GCA_030950825.1 Mariprofundaceae bacterium
GAATAATGCGGGCTAAATACACTATTTATAAGCTAAGGAACATGCACGAAATAACTGAGCAATGGCGCAGGATTTTCATTCCTATTCAAGGCACGCAAACAGCCATATAGCACAAGCTACGCAGCAGTTTGTGTAACGCAGAAGATGGATAAAAAGACTAGCTAGTTGCTCAAGTATTTCGTGCACGTTTCTAACCTGAATAATTCTCATTATGGGAATTCATAGTGAATTACAGCTTTTCCTCTGCGCCACCAGCCTTTCAAGCATCGAGTTGAAGTGTTCGCAAACGCCAAAGTCATAATGAGAATTACGGATATTTGCAATGGCCTTTTGAATAGTTACACAATATTCAACATACCTGCATATTTCTCTGAAAACACCACCGTTAAGCGTATGCACTCGTCTTCGATATGTTGGTCTACAACCCGCCCATGCTCATGGCACCATGAAATCATTTTGCCATCGGAGGCATGTAGTTTCACTGAACACATCGCACTGTCCGTTTCTTGCCAGGAGCGTATCAGCAATAACAATTCGTCCATCCCATGCCCTGTTAAGGCAGATACAGCCACACGACTACCATCAATATCATCGAGCAAGCGCGACTTTACTTCAGGTGCTTGATCAACTTTATTCAGCACTTCCACAATCGGCGGCGCATGATCACCATCCAAACCCAATTGCTCCAGTGTCTCTGCGACCACTTTTTTATGCATAGGAGATTCAGCATCAGAGGCATCACGTACATGCAAAATTAAATCTGCTTCAATCACCTCCTCCAAGGTGGCGCGAAAGGCATTGACCAACTCATGGGGTAAGTCCTGAACAAAACCCACCGTATCTGAGAGCATCAATGCTTCACCACCAGGCAATACTAATTTCCGCAAGGTTGGATCAAGTGTGGCAAACAACTGATCTGCGGCATAGACATCACCTTCGGTTAGTCTGTTAAATAATGTCGATTTACCTGCATTGGTATAGCCCACCAAAGCAATGGTTGGAATTTCATGGCGCTTACGACCAATGCGCTGGGTTTGGCGCATACGTTGCACTTGCGCCAACTCACCTTCAAGGCGTTTAATGCTGTCGCGAATCATACGCCGATCCAGCTCAATCTGACGCTCACCAGGACCGCCCAAGAAACCATGTCCGCCACGTTGACGCTCCAAATGTGTCCACGAACGCACCAAACGTCCCAACTGGTAATTCAAGCTTGCCAAATCAACCTGCAATACACCTTCACGTGTGCGTGCCCGTGATCCAAAAATCTCAAGAATAAGACCTGTACGATCAACAACTTTAGCATCCCACGTTGTTTCCAAATTTTGCTGTTGCACAGGTGTTAAGGCGTGGTCCACAAACACCACATCGACTTCCAACTCTTCCACCAAGTCGGTAATCGTTTCTGCTTGGCCTGAGCCAAGCAAGGTTGAAGGTACAGCCTTACGAATCGCTATTTCTTCTGAACCAAGCAACTCACAGTCGCAGGATAATACCAACTGTTCAAACTCATGCCGGCGTGATGCGCTTGCATGCTCACCCCAACGTTTATCCGCCAAACGTGGGTGCACCGCAATTGCCCTACTTGGCCCTTCATCTGTTTCCATCATTTCCATATTTTCAGTTGCTCCATCATCGCTTGTTTCAATTCTACGGCATCGCCGCTCACTGCATTTGGGGTTTGGTTGCGAAACCATGTGACCTGCCGTTTGGCATATTTCCGTGTCGCTGTAATCGCATCACGCACAGCATCCTCACGCGAGCATTCATCATTCAAATACATCAATAGCTGCCTATAACCCACCGCACGCAAAGCTGGGTGCAGTTCGGATATTTGCTGCTGTTTCAACCACCGCACCTCATCCAGCCAACCTGCATTCATCATGGTTTCAATGCGTATTGCCAAACGCTCACGCAATTCAGGACGCGGCACATCCAAAACAAACACTGGGCAATCAATGGTCTCTTTTTGTGCTTCTTGTTCAGCCTGCCACGTGGAAAGTGGTACATTTGTACTCTTATAAATGCACAAGCCTCGCATAATGCGCTGGGTATCTGTTGGGTGCAGTCTTGCTGCTAAAACTGGATCACATTGTTTTAATAAACCGTGCAGATAGGCTGTTCCATGCTCAGCTTGCAAAGCTACAAAGTAATCGCGAATCCCTTCTTTTTCTTCAGGTATTTTGGCAAAACCCTCTATCAAAGCTCGCAAATACATGCCAGTTCCGCCCACAATCAATGGTGTCCGCCCTTGCCCGGTTTCCTGCTTGATTACCTCCAGCGCCGCATCAGCCCAGCGTTGTGCCGAGTAAATATCCGATATATCCGCACAATCAATCAAATGATGGGGTGTGCGTTGACGCTCTTCCATGCTTGCTTTGGCTGTACCAACATCCAAACCACGGTAAAGCTGCATCGAATCACATGATATAATGCAGCTTCCCCATTGCTCTGCCACATCCAGAGCCAGTGCTGTTTTACCCGTACCCGTTGCACCCATCAATGCCATAGCACGATATGGTCGTGCTACCTGCACGGTCAACCCCGCCTCCGGGTTTGTTCTAACTGTTTCGCCATCTCCTTAATTTCTTCATCTAGTGTTTTATCTGCCATCATTTGGGTATCTTCACGGATCAACAAGCGCACAGCGACCATCCATAAGGGGCTTAGCATCAAGGAAAAGGCAATCACCACAATCGCCATTTGATGTCCGTCGGCTGTTAACATGCCCATCATCAAACCCAATGAAGCCAATAAAAATGACAATTCTCCAATTTGCGATAACAAACCACCTGTTAACAACGACATGCCCCATGTTTCACCCAGCACACGCAAGACCACTGTATTAATGCCAGAGTTCAAAACAAAAACGGCAAGGGTTGCCAAGATTACAAAACCAATATTTTCCATCACAAAATTTAAATCAACCAACATGCCGACCGAAAGAAAGAAAATCGCCACAAACACCACATACAGCGAGTGCAAATGTTCTTCCACCCATTCAGCCTGATCCGATGATTTTAAAATCATGCCTGCCAAAAATGCGCCGAATGGCGCAGAAAGCCCGATCCATGCCGTCAGTGCAGCCGCCGCAAAACACAATAACAGCCCCATCATAATACGTTTATCAACCGTTTTTAAAAAGGCATCAGGAATATGCCAACCTGGGTGACGCAATAGCCAAATCACCAAAGCGACCAACACAATACCGCCCACAAATTGCACAATAACGGCCTGATTGGACATCTCATGCTCACCCATCATGCCAAGAATAATCATAATCGGTACAATGGCTAAATCTTGCATCAACAGCACACCCAGAGCATTTTGCCCGAAGGGGGTTTCCAATTCTCCAGAATCCTTGAGCAAGGTTAAAACCACAGCTGTCGAGCTCATACTGATGATAAAACCGAACAACAACCCTGCTTGCCAAGTCCAGCCCAAAAACCATGCTGCCAAACTGCAAACGGCAACAGACAAAGCCAGTTGTGCCGCTGTACCCAATACAGCCACACGCCACTTGGAAATCAAACGCGGTAGTGAAACTTCCATGCCTATAAAAAACATCAGCATAATCACACCCAACTCACCCAAGTGATTGAGTAGATCTTTATCCTGCACAAACGCCAAACCCGAAGGCCCAACCACGACCCCTGTGATAATATAAGCAACAGCAGCGGGGATATTGTACATACGCAAAATGTAGGCAAACAAAAAAGCACAGCCAATCACACCAACAATAGCGAATAAAACCGCATTCATTTCCATAAGTCTCTCAGATTCCTTTTATTGCTTCAAATCAGAAAGCTGAAGCCCATCAAGCAATGCTTTGCACTCTGACGAGCCCATAAAACGTATTTTCAACAATGAAAATGCAATATTACGAATATAAAATAAAGCCATCACAATGACAGGGGAAGAAAGCATTTCAAACCAAAATAACCCCGTGTGTGTCGAATTCGCCAATGTAGAATAACTCAAAAAATACGCCACCAATGTCATCGCCAAAAGCGTGCCCACAGTCAAAGCAATGTTTTCATGGGAGCCTTTAATTTTTTCCAATATCTCTTGTTTATTTTCTACCATATCCTGATTTCACCTTGTTTGATACATAACATTATTGCCACACACCCTATATGACAAGCCCACTGGCGAAAAGAAACGCACAAACATGTTCATCAGCATTTATACACATTAGGACAATTAACGCATGCTGATACAAACATTGAATTCAATTAACTATTCAGCACCCAATTTTGACCCTGGTACTTTATCTTCCTCAACCTTAAGCTCAAGCTCCGACATTGATATTCGGCACATGTCGCAACCCTTTGATTCGTCTGATATTCAAGAAAATCACTGATCACCAACAAGGTGACGGCATGATTTTCTGAAACACCATACAAACCAAATGATTACACCCTATATCCAAAGTCAATGTCGGATCTTGGGCTTAAGCTGTTGAATCACTTCATAATCCTGCTCGATAATTGCCTGAAATTGCGGACTGGCAGCAGCATAATCCACAACATCCACCTTGTAGGGCAAATCGGATGCATCAAAGCGTTCTTTTAATTCTCCCAACACATGAGATGGCAAAGGTATTTGGCTAATGATCGCCAAATCAATATCTGAAAAAGGCTTGAGCCCGCGCCCATGCACCCTTGAGCCAAAAGCGCGTACTTCATAAGCTGGAACTACATCCGTTAAGATACGTTGCACCATGCCCTGCTCGTTAGCCTCAAGCCTCATCGTTATTCCGCTGCTCAAGTGCACTCAACAGCTTTTGTGCGTGGTTGGCAAAGGCAACTGCAGATTGATACACCTCTTGCGCCACATTCGCATTATAAGTGTGTGTGGTCAGATTTCTTTTCTGGCGATAATCAAACCATACCACAGGCTCATCAATCAAGCCGCGCTCGGCACCTTCGCGAATCATTTCCCGATAACTCATGGCATCAATAGCTTCAGCCGATGGCGCATCCATTTCTAAACGCCGCTTAAGCATCTTCCAACACAACTCATAGGTATATTCAAACCGCTGAATCACACTATCGCGCAACATATCATCTTCCGCCTCACGCTCAGTGCGCTCAATGGCAAACAGCAGACTTTTTAGCGCCTTTTGTAATGGTGTTAAATCAAGGGCTTGAATCATGCTAACCTCCTGTTTTTGTTTTCAGGTTTATCTACAATCATCCCAAAAAATAGAAGCTTAATCATGACAATTCCTTGCGATAGTTAAATCAAGGGCTTGAATCATGCTAACCTCCTGTTTTTGTTTTCAGGTTTATCTACAATCATCCCAAAAAATAGAAGCTTAATCATTACAA
>JAUZQT010000176.1 GCA_030950825.1 Mariprofundaceae bacterium
GGTCAGCTAAAGGTCGATGATTGGCGTGGCAATGGTGCAGTTCAATTTGTAGTTGATGATGTGTGTTTAGAAGTAGAGATTTAATAACTTGTGTGGTTTGAATTCGCACGCTTTTTTTATCAAAATGCTAACTATTCAGCACGCCCATAAGGTAGCCAGATTGCCTCTAAAAATGTCATTCCCAAGTGCCTGTCTGCGTTAACGATTGATCAAGCCCAGTGCCAAATGTTGCAGGCTTTGAACGAGAAAACTTTGCAAAAAGAAAATGCTTAGAAGTAAAATAATTGGCGCAAAATCCATCCCACCAAAATATGGTACACGACGACGAATCGGAAATAAAAGCGGCTCGGACAATTGATGAATCATACGAACAATGGGGTTGTGTGGATCTGGTGAAACCCAGGATAAAATAGCCCGCGCAATCACCACAATCATAGCAATAAATAAGATGGCATCCAAAATACCCGCCAAAGCCTGAATGAAATAACCAATATAAATCATATTGCCAGATCCTTCGAGCGCTTAGCGGCTGCTGTAACCCCACTACGTATTGCTCTTGGTAAACCGCATTCATACATCTCATCCAAGGCTGCCTGTGTTGTGCCACCTGGGCTTGTTACTTGTGCCCGCAAATCGGCAGCATTGCGGCCACTCTCAACCAGCATCTTACCAGAGCCTACAGCTGTTTGTGCTGCCAACTTGGCCGCTAGCGCTTTAGGCAGACCCAAGGATTCACCCGTCGCTTGCATGACCTCTGCCAGTAAAAAGAAATAAGCTGGCCCACTACCAGATACCGCCGTCACAGCATGTAAAAGTTTTTCTTCATCCACCCAAGCCGTTTCACCCGATGTGGCCAAAACATATTCCGCACGCTGTTTGTGCATATCATCTGCATCACTGAATAATACCGACATACCTTCCCCAACCAAGGCTGGGGTATTGGGCATAACACGCACCAAACCTACTTTATCCGCGTTTAAATAGCGTTGCAGGCGAACCATACCTAAACCTGCTGCAATACTGATGATGGTCATATTTTCAGCAAGGTAATCAGCAATTCCTGCTAACACGACATCCATCTGCTGCGGCTTTACCGCCAACAATAAAACATCCGTATTGGTAATTGCTGTAATATTGCTTAGCTCCGTGCGAATAGCATATTGCTGATTCAATTCATCCAAGCGTGTTTCTTTGATATCACTGACACAAATTTTTGAAGCCTTATGTCCTGAATGAATCAAACCAGAAATCAATGCTTCGGCCATGTTTCCGCCACCGATGAATGTAATATTTAGATGTTGCATGTTCTGCCTTTTTAAGTTTCATTAAAATGTGTGGCGTTATATGAGTCAAACAACGTGCTTCCCAAACGCACCATGCTTGCCCCCTCTTCGACAGCAAGCGCCCAATCGCCACTCATGCCCATACATAATTCGGGAACTGTGCCATACTCTTGCTGCAAGTCATCCCCTAGTTTTCGTAAACGTTGAAAAGCCGCCCGCGCATCTCCATCCTTAGCTGCCATGCCCATAAGCCCGATCACTTCCAGCCCTTTTAGCTCAGAAATAGCAGTATATAACGCCCTTAATTCCTCTGGCAGGATTCCCTGCTTCTGTAATTCATTTGAAATATTCACCTGTATCAACACTGGCAATTGGCGTCCATCAACATGCTTGGCAACAAGCTTGGCAGTATCAAGATCATTCAATGAGTGCCACATATAAGCATATTTGCCAATATACTTGGCTTTATTCTTTTGTAGTGGGCCAATAAAATGCCATTGTGCATGTGGAAATTTCATCGCTCGATCACGCAGATTCTGTGGCCGAGATTCGCCAAAATCACATTGTCCAGCATCAAGCAGGGTTTGAACTGCTGCATCGGATGTGTACTTTGAGACTGCGATCAAACGCGTATGGCTTGTTGCCAATGCCGTGCAAATATTCGCCCACTGCTGAATAAGTTGATTCACTTGAGGATGATTCATCGGGATGCTGCCCGCCCCATTAAAACCGTTAGAATGGTATAAAAAACAACCGTTTGCCCCAGTAATAACCACACACTAAAAATAGGGCTTTTAACCAATGCCAATGCAGCCAAGCCAACCACACATGAAAATCCCACAATCAACATGACTGCTTGAGCTTGTGAGCAGCCCAAGCCCATTAAACGATGGTGCAAATGATCTCGGCCAACATACTCAATCCATTCACGCATATTGCGTACATCACCACGCTGAATACGTGCTACCGTGGTATGGATCATATCGAAAATCATGACTGAAAAAATAAGCAATGGCCCCGCATAAGCTTTGATTGCACCATCCGATGACCAATCTCCCATCACCGCAATGGCTGCCATCATCCAGCCCAAATAAGTGCTTCCCACATCGCCCAGAAAACTCCGTGCGGGTGTATTATATCGCGCATTATCAGGTAAAAATCCCAATGCACCGCCAGCCAAAGCCAAGCATAAAAACAACATATAGGTTTGACCCGTATGCCATGCTAGCAAACCCATTAGCAGGCATGTGGTGGTAGCAAGTGCTGAAGCGAGCCCATTAATGCCATCTAAAAAGTTAAAAGCATTGGTAATACCAATCACCCAGAAGGCAGTGATGATATACTCCAATGTCTCACCCCACCACACATCGGGCGCAAAATGGATATGTACACCAGTCACCATCAAAATTCCCAATGCCAACAGTTGTCCAAGAAGCTTGATGGAAGCAGAAAGTTCGTGAATATCATCCCATAATGATAAACTACCAACAATCAATGCCGATATGCATACACCTTTAAGTTCAATGGAATAATTAAAGTTTAAAAACAATGTGATATTCACGGCCAAAATAACGGATAAACCACCAATGCGCGGTGTTATCATGGTGTGTACACGTCGAGTATCAGGCATATCCAATGCCCCAACTTTATGCGCTAGGACAATCACATATGGCATAAACCCATAAGCCATCAGGAATGCAGCCAGCGCCAATACAATGCTTTGCGTAAATAGACCATGCAATGTCCATGGAAATGCCAGTGTTAAACCTGCACTCAGGCCAACAATCCGCATCAGTGGGTGATCTAACAGCTGAAACATACTTTTAACCCCCGTTCATATTGTTGATATTCATGTTGGCTCATGGTCGGCAATAGTGGCAGAGATATGCAATCTTTCCATGCCTGATATGCACCATCACAAATATCAGAAGTCGCCATATTGAGTGGCTTTTGAACAGGCAGCGATGCAGCAATACCATGATTACGCAAATGCTGAATCAGCGTTTCTGCATTATTTTCAGCTCGGATAATATAACGGTAAGCACTACCAAACTGACGATTGGAAAGGCTTTGCACGTACCGATCTGGCAAACGTTGATCCAGCCATGTCATATGCTGTCGGCGCTGCTGCATTTCATTTTTACTGCATTGCAAACGAACCAAGGCCAGAGCCGCATGTATATCTGAAAGCTGATGATGACCCACATAGCTTTGTTTAAAGCCAGTGACATCAGGGTTCGACATATGACGAACCTCTGTGCAAACTTCCAAATCGCCCATCACCATACCACCATAAGCTCCCCCCCATGGTTTGGTTGCATAAAAGGAGGCAATGGACACATCACCAAAGCTTCCAACCGCCTGCCCATCCAGCATTGCGCCCGCAGCCTGAGCAATATCTTCAATCACTGGGCATGGCCAAGACTCCTTCACCAATGGCTCCAGCATGCCAAACGGGTGAACCAAAATAAGTGCATCCAAATCAGCGGCTATCGCTACGGCTTTATCTTGATCCAAACGTAAATCATGGTTGCAATCCATACAAACAGCTTCACAGCCTGCAGCCCGCACGGCAAATAACAAAGATGCGCAGGCATAGGCAGGAATGCCAACCTTTTTAATGGTATTACTTGCGGATAAAGCGCGAATTGCCAGCATCAAGGCACTGGTTCCTGAATCTACGGCAACAGCATCATCTTGACCTACCCGTACACAGATTTCTCGTTCCAACTGTGCAGCTTTTGTATGACATGCCGTATATCCTGAATCAACAACAGCCTGTACAGCCTGCGAGAACGATGCATCGAAACTAGGGCGAGCGTGTGGAATCATATTCAATAAAAGCCCCTATAACAGCATGCGAATGGGCATAAAGGCTTCGGCACATGAAAGCTTGCTTTGCATGCCCCGAAAATGAACCGTCGCCAGTGCTATTTCAATAATATTCAAACGTATATGTGTACGCTCAAGTTGCGAGGCATGGGCTGACAAGGCTTTTAATTTTAGCTGTAAAACATTATTTATTCCCATAAAGGCAGTCGGTTCAAAAGTTGTTGTTGATGGCGTTTCATAAGCTAGGACATTGGGCACATAACGGGTAACTGAATGTGCAACTTTCGCCAGTATGCGATGATCTTGATGGGTATCTTCACTGTGATTCACATACACAATATCTGGTTTCACTTGCTGGATAATTGATTCAAGTTTGATCATTAAATCTTGTTGCTGATTCGGCAGCATGGTATCCCGAAACTCGCCCCAGTGAATGCAGTGGACACCCAAAATATCTGCAGCGAGCTGTTGTTCAGCTTTGCGAATATCCGCAGCACCGCCAACATCACCGAAGGTCGCAATAAAAATATGCACCTCATCACCGCGTGCAGCATGTTCGGCCAAAGTTCCACCACAACCAATTTCTAAATCGTCAGGGTGTGGCGCCAATGCCAAAATTCGCTGTGGGCTATGTTCTGGTGTCCGTTTCGGAAGGCATTGCGAGGTGCCCTCATTTTGTTTATCCGTCATGGTTCCATGCCTCCCATAGCGTGAATAATGCCCCTTGATGCATCACCACAATTAAACAATAGATCCAACAGGCTTAAATGTGAAATGAAATCGCCATGTAATTGGGGGTAACTCGGTGCCTGAACATGTTGGAAATATAATTTTAAACCAGCATCCTGAAATATTGTTTGTTGTAAATAGTTGCGACCTTCACTACCCGATAAATAAGCCGAACCATCCAGAGCCTGACACAATTCAATCAAACGGCCAGTTGGGTCATTCGACACAACGCCCAAATCTGAAGCCAAAAGTAATGGGGCATCACATCCCAATATGTCCCCCAGTACCCGTATCATCGCCACATTCAAGGCACTTAGGCTGTGCCAAGGCTGTTGAAGTACCGCCTTGAGTGCCGGTAGATATTCACCCATATATGGTGCCTTGGCGTAGTTTTGCTCAATAGCAGCCAGCTGTTTTCGAGCCCACGGCGTTGCTGCAACACCGACTTGCTCAATGCTTTGTGGAAAACGATACGTTACAGGGACAGTCAGCCACTGTGCGCCTTGCGGACTCTTAATGCGATTGCGATTCTGCCACTCGTTTTTATGATATTGTACGGTGTCTAAAATAATAAAGGCATCAGCAATCATCCAATTATGAAAGAAACCTGGCCATGGCAAATAATTAGGCTGATGAATGGTAATCAATTTCATTCAACATGCACCAAAAATGGATTAGCAACCATACGCAGGCCTTGCTTGATTTGTAATCGAATCACATGCCCTCCTTTTTCTACCGCTAATTTAACATCAAACAAGTGCGCCGGTGACTGCTCTGAATCAATCCTCAAAGGGGTGGTTTGTATCAGTTTACCATCAATAATCCACTCGCCCAGAAAGAATTTGGGGTATTTTTTATCGGCGCTAGCGCTTTGAAAAGCCTCCGTTAATGCAACAACGACATGTAAAGGGGCACGAACATGGGCTTCATCACCTGGCATCAAACGCAATCCATTGGCATCTTCCAAGTACAATGTGCGCAACGATATATTTTGATCTTTTTTCATTCCCCAAGCAACCATATGTCCCTGCTGCATCGCAGCTAGAATCGCTTTTGTTTTTTTGCTTGTCGCCCACACATCCATGGGAAAGTTCCCCAGATATTCATTTGCCATGCCTTCTTCATGATAATCACCTGCCGCCACAGCCCAAATAGGTTTTTCATGCACGCCAAGCATATAACCCATCATATATTGATCCCACAAACCGCCTGCTAGCGTATTTTGATCACTTTCGCCATACAAGGCCGCAAAAGCATCAGCCGTAGGCTCCTCAAATACACGCTGATTGTATGGCGGCGTGTTCAACTTGATGCCCATTGGGCCACTGCGAACACCAGATAGTGTGCCTGGATGCGCCCAAATGACAAAAAGCCCTTGTTGATGCGCGGATTGCATGAATGCCTCATCGGCACCCTCATCGGCATCCATTTTCGTCAACCACAAAATAAGAAGAACGGTAAAGGATACAGCCAATAGCCCAGCCCATTTTTGTTGGCGGCAATAAATAAGCACGCCCATAATCACCAAAAACAACAGCGACCAAAAGATCAAAGAAATACCTTGATGACCGTGTGCATAACTCAAATCATAACTACTAAGCCCCTCAACCTGCTCAGGCTTTTCAATGCCAAGTGTAATCAAATGCCTATCTGCATGGTGTAGGCTAAGGTTTTTAAATGGAACGCCCGACCATGTATAACCTGGCATGGATTCAGTACCTGCGAATAATTGTATGTTTGGATGCTGTAAAATTTGGCGGTCTAAAGCTGAAAAGAAATCCTTTAAGCCAGTGGTATAAAGCGAAGGGTGCTGCATACTATAGCCTAAAATATTGGCAATCGGCTCAATGCCAAAGCGAATAGAAACGCGGTCATGTTCGGTGAATGCTAAGGCATCAATACCGCGTTTTTCTGCCAAATGAATAAGCGTTGCCATATCATGTTTACCATCGGAATGTGTACTGCGAACATCAATCAATACCCGTACAGGCACCAGATCAATAGTCGCTGCAAAAGGCTTACTGGCAAAGCCACCAGTAAACATCAGTGCTAAACCACAAAACAGTAAAAACTTAGGCACGAACATGCTGGTACACACGCTCCAGCCCATCCATCATAGCTTCCACCGAATAAGCCCTAGATCGTATCCGTGTCGCTTCTTGAATGGATGGATGCCAAGCCTGCAATAAAGCTTCAGCAACCTGCTCACTTTCTTCCGCATTCACCACACAGCCAACATCCTCATCCACCAATTCACGCAAGCCACACACATCCGAAACGATACAAGGGAGCCCCGCAGCAAAGGCTTCAACCACGGCGCGTCCCATGCCTTCATTGTGTGATAATAAAGCAAAACATCGCGCCGATGCCAGGAAAGGAAGGGGATCCTGCCAGCCTGCAAAATAGACTTGTTCCTCAATACCCAGTGCACAAGCCAGGCTTTGTAAACCTTGTCGCTCTTCGCCATCGCCAAGCAATGCCAAACGCGCGTTTGGCTTGTGTTGACATACAATCGCCCAAGCCTTGATTAAACGTTCCATACCTTTAATGGGTACCAAGCGCCCTACCGACACAGCATCCCATTTCAATGCATTCGTTTGCCTTTGAAGCTGACAAATATGCCGTTCAATACGCTGTACATCAACACCACTAGGGATCACATGCCACTGCTCGGATCGACCAATCGACAATTTTAAATGATCGTCTCGTTCAGCTCTGGTCAAAGCAATCAAGGCTTTCGTTCGATAAGCCAAAAGGCGCTCAATGGCAATGAATATTTTTGTTTTTAACATACCAAAATAACCATGAAAAATATGTCCGTGCGGCGTATGCACAACGCCAACCTCCAAACCTCGTGCTGCCAAGCGCCCCAATGCGCCAGCTTTGGAAGTGTGGGTGTGAACAATATCAAAGCCTTGCTGCAACAGTATTTTGATTTCTCGGTATGCCTGCCAATCATGTTTACCCATACTACGCAACATCGATGGTAAAATGGCAATATGCCCACCCAGTGCCTTAAATACAGCGGTGTCAGTATCAACTCTTGCCTGTTCCTGTGACGACATATCCGATTCAAAGCTTGGCCCATAAGCCAGTGTTACTTGATGCCCAGCTCTGCATTGTTCGATACCTGAAAGCAGGGTGTTCACGGCCGAACCACCACCATCCATGCGGGTAATCAGGTGTAGTATTTTCATGTTAAATCCAGAATAGCCGTCAGCAAGGCCTTATCATGTTTTTTCCAAGAAAAATGCCGTACCGTATCGCTTGCCAACTGTGCGCGTTGCTGCTCACTGGGTAATTTATTTAAATAGCGTAAGACTTCTTCCGCCAATGCCTCAGGTGTAGCCTGATCAGCGACTCGATTCCGTGGGCTCCAGCCTACAACATCGGGATTCGCACCAATGGGCGTAGCAATCACAGGTAATCCCAAGGCATTGGCCTCAAGGGTTACCAAACCAAATCCTTCCAATGAGCGGGTGGGCAACATAAACAAATCAGCCAACCATAAATGCTGCTGCACATCTTCTTCAGGCAAAAAACCACAAAATTCAATGATATCATGCATACCCAAATGATCACGAAGCTGTTTTAACGGTGTCAATAGCGCGCCATCACCCATAACCTTCCAACGCACATCGGGGCGATCAACATGCACAATGGCGGCGGCTTGTACCAATAAATCCACACCAGTCCGAGGCACCAAATTCCTCAAACTAACGATGACAGGGGGTAAAACACCATCCTTACCCCAGCAAGCTTGCCGCTTGGCAGCGCGCTCCTGCCAAGCCAAGCCTATCTGACTGCCTTCAATTCCACCCGCTGCAATAGTGATTTGTGGGGCTGGAATAGCAAAGAACGCTTGCAGTCGTTGATACATAAAATTGCTCAATACCAGGTGTCTTTGTGCACTTTTATAAACAGAAGCCTCCAATTGTCGCATGCCAGCCACAACCAAACGGTGGCGAAAATCCCAAGCCAAGCCATGTCGCGTGGTGTACTCTTCAAAGGCAAAGGAATGGCAAACCTGCAAGCGGGGGACACGACAACCTGCTTGCATCAACGCCCACATCACAAATGGTTGCTCCGCAATAATAACATCAAACGATTGATACGTTTGCCACCACGTTTGGGCTTGCCTGCGCAGTTGCAGCAGCCCCTTCCAGCCTTTATCACCGTCAAAGGGCAAGCGGTGCTCTATAATGCCATGTTCACACACTATTTTCAGTGCGGCATCTGGGCGAGGCTGGCGTGTTAAAATTGTGACCTTGGCTCCAGCACTGTTCAGAGCGCGTATATGGTGGTGTAACATACGTTCAGCACCGCCGATAACAGTCTCAGCAGAAACATCCGCAACCAGCAGCACACGTATATCCCTAATTCGGTGACAGTTTACTAAATGCACTTAACTTTCAGCCAACTCTCTTCTTTTCGGCCCTCTTTTCTTTGGCTTTAGCTCTCGCCCAGTTATTTCTGTCAGCCTGTCGATCCAATCATCCGACCCTAAAGGTCTTCCCGTTGTTTCCGATTGCCGAAGCCTTTTGAACGCCTCCGAAGAAATATCTTCTTGAGCAAGGAACGTGGCAAAGTCGCCATAGCGATCAAGGATAGGCGCAACCTTAACCAACGCGCTATCCTGCCCCGACAAGTGACTACCAACACTTGACCAAGGCCAATCTTCAGCCCTATCAACCAGCCCAGCTCGAACTGGATTCATCGAAACATATCGCACGGCATGAGCCAAGTGCTCCTCATCCATCAGAACTGAGCCAAACCGCCCTTGCCATAAATGCCCTGTCACTCGCAAGCGAGCATTGACATAGCCTGTATATCGACGGTGCGCATCTGCAAAAGTGCGGCGCAGTCCATCTTCACCCGAAGGAACGATGATCATATGTATATGGTTGGGCATCAGGCAGTAACACCAAATCTCTGCATCGGCTTTTCGCGCAGCCGCGCTCAGCAATGAGCCGTAAAGCTCGTAATCAGCATCCTCAAAGAATGTTTGAGCACGACGATTCCCACGTTGAGTTACATGATGCGGGAAGTTAGGAACAACCAGACGAGGTAAGCGGGTCATGCGTCAACACTGATATAATAAGTGCATTTAGTAAACTGTCGCCGTAATTCCCGAACACTTTTAAAACTATGTATGTTCCGGCTTCCCGTTTAAGACGGAACAGCTAGTAAAATCAATGGGTTACAGACAGCCCTCTTCTTTGACCTTCTTGGCAAAGGAAGTTCTCCAACTTGCCCTATGTAAATAGTAGAGTAGGGAGCAGGTTCAGCATCCTGTTTCCTGCTCTTTCTCTAGGCGTTGTTTCTCAAGGTTTTTACGCGCCTGTTCTTCGCGCATAGCATTCTTTTTGATGCGCATATCCTTGGTGGCATAAAAGCCAGCCCAATATAAAAAAGCTGCCAATGGTAAGATCATGATAATAAGTATCCAGCTCATGGTTGAGACTCCGTAGCAATCGCATTTGTTTTTTGCAGCACATCCTCTTCCTTGAGCATACTTTTTTTGAGTTTATTTTCTTTTCGCTTTTGTATGTGGGCATTGATAATGTTCACACCAGCTAAAATAAATCCCAAAGCAATAAAAGCGCCAGGTGGCAAAATAAACATCAATACATCAGGGTAATCTGCGCCAAATATTTCAAAGCCGAACAATTCACCCTGCCCAAGTAGTTCGCGGACACCGCCAAGCAACACCAGCGCAAAGGTAAATCCCAAACCCATCGCCAAGGCATCTACCAGCGAATTCATCGGAGTGTTTTTACTGGCGAATGCTTCAGCACGTCCAAGAATGGCACAGTTCACCACAATTAAAGGAATAAATAGCCCCAAAATCAAATACATATCATGCATCCATGCATTCATCACCATTTCCACAATGGAAACAAAGGCCGCAATAATAGTGATGTAAGCAGGAATACGGACATTGGCGGGAATAACGCCACGAATCAGCGATACAACAAGGTTGGAACCAATCAATACCAATAAAGTGGCTGCTCCCATCCAAAAACCATTTTCTGCGGATGTGGTAACACCAAGCAGTGGACACATGCCAAGCAATTGCGCAAAAATGGCGTTATTGTGCCAAAATCCATTGGCGAATATATCACTTTTTTGTATGTCGGAGGAGGTATTGGCATCCATTGTATTACTGTGCATGTTTGCCCTCAAAAGCTTCGCTCTTATTATTTTTTAACAACGCACTCTTTAATTTCGTAAACATTTCAAGGCCTTTTTTGACAGCCTTCACAACAGCACGCGGCGTAATTGTTGCACCTGTAAATTGGTCAAAGTCACCACCATCTTTTTTCACAGCCCATTGCTTATTGCTTGCTGCTTGTTTGTCCGATGATTGTTCGCCCAGTGATTGTTCATCCAATGATTGATCCGCAAAGGAATCCAGCCAAGGTTGATTCTTGGTGATGCCATCACCCAGACCAGGGGTTTCTTTATGTCTTGTGATGCGAATAGCATGGATGCTGCCGTTTGGCCGAACGGCCATCAAAATATGAATGCTGCCATTATAACCATCAGGAGCTGTTACTTGCCAAGCTATGCCTGTAATATCATTCTTTTGATTGCGCGAAAAATAGAAATGTGTGGCCTGTGTATGACCTGGTAAAGTTATTTTCCGCGTATCGGAAACTGGGTCATTTTGGTGCTCTGGCAGTACTTGCATCAATGCGCTCATCAGTGCTTGACGTTCCGCTTGAGCAATTGGCGCACGCGTGAGTATGTTTGCCACACCCAGCAATACGGTAGAAATAACTGCCACAAGCAGTAGAGCGATAATCATTTGCCACTGTTGACGGTTCAACTTCATGATTTTGAACCCTGCTTGCCATACACTTTCGGTCGGAAATAATGACCAATCAATGGCACTGCACAGTTCATCAAAACGACTGCAAACATTGCCCCTTCAGGGTAGCCGCCCCATGTGCGAATAGACCAAGTTATAATGCCGCAACCAATGCCAAAAACAATTTGCCCGACTGCCGTTACAGGCGAAGAAACGGGATCCGTTGCCATGAAAAACGCACATAAAATCAAACCGCCTGCCAAAACATGAAATAACGGCGGCGCGTAATGATTTGGGTCTACGATGCTGGCAATGGCCGCTAAAATGGCGACCGTCGCAATGAAACTAAAAGGGATTTGCCAAGTGATGGTATGGCGTGCGAGTAAATAAATGCCACCAATCAATAAAGCCAAAGCACTGGTTTCACCCAAGCTTCCAGTTTCACGCCCTATAAAAGCATCCAAATAGGAATAATCATAGGCTCGCAAAGCATCGCTAACCCCAACGCCTTGACTCCATTCTGTTTTAACATGCCCCAGTGGACTAGCCATGGTGATGGCATCCAGCGCATGGGGTAGGCTTGATGCACCGAATGCGAATAACTGCCAAGTGCTAGAAAAATCATACAGATCAATCGCGGAAACACCGAGATGCATGGGAATCAACCATGTGGTCATTTGCAATGGAAAAGAAATAAGCAAAATAATACGTGCTGAAAGAGCTGGGTTGAATGGGTTATAACCCAAACCACCATACACCTGTTTACCCAAGCCAATGGCAAAAATACTGCCCAATAAAGCCATCCACCAAGGAATGGAGGCTGGTAAGGTCAGTGCCAATAACAAACCAGTTAATGCAGCTGAACCATCCATCACAGGCGCTGTGGATCGCTCCATCCATTTCAACGCAATAAATTCGGTCAGCATGCAAGTCAACATACACAAAACAATCAGAAAAACTGCCAACCAGCCGAATAAATATACACTCATCATACCAGCTGGTATTAAGGCCAAAATCACGGCAACCATGGTTTCTCGAATGGAATTTCCACCATGAATGTGAGGAGAACTTAAGTGTATCAACATGGTTTAATCATTAACCTCAGTTTTTGGTTGTGTCGCAGTTTTTTCTTCGTTGGCTGTATTTAGTACAGACTCAGATCGTAAGGTAGCGCGCAACTTGCGGCGTTTGGCTGCCTTTTCATCTTTTTCACGTTGCAAGCGTGCATCGCGACCTTCGGAGCGCAAACGCGATACCTCAGCAAAACTTTGCTCACGGCGCATTTGCGCTGTTTGGCCTTTACCATAACGAAAGTAGTGTACCAAAGGAATATGGGATGGGCATACATAACTACAAGCACCACACTCAATACAATCAAACAAGTCATAATTAGCAGCGCGTTCCAGCTGATCATTTCTGCAATGATCGGCAAGAAGGTTCGGTACTAGGTTAACGGGGCAAACCTCACTGCAATGCCCACAACGAATGCAAGGTTCCTCAACTTGGTGTGCTACCTTCATGCGTGCATCACTGATCGCCAATAGACCTGTTGATGATTTAATCACAGGAATATCAGGGTGGCGCAGGCGTTCGCCCATCATCGGCCCACCATGCAGAATTTGAATGTTATCAAACTTTTCCAAGCCACATTGGGCATAAATAAAGCGCATGGATGTACCCAAACGCACAAGCATATTCGCAGGGTTTGGCACCGCATCACCACTGACTGTTATCACACGTTCGGTGATTGCATGGCCAAGCATAACTGCATCATCAATGGCTTTGACTGTGCCAATATTCTGGCAAAGAACCCCTATATGCATGGGCAGTTTTCCTGCTGGAACCTGTTTGCCAGTGAGCGATTCAATCAGTTGTTTCTCGCTACCTTGCGGGTAACGGGTTGGTAACACCTCGACGCGAATCAAATCATCGCCCAATAAATCTACGTTCTCCCGCATTGCCTGCACAGCATCAATTTTATTGTCTTCAATGGCGATGATGGCTTTTTTAGCACCAAGCATATGCATCACAATATGTAGGCCATGCAAGATCGTCGCACTATTTTCAACCATCAGACGATGGTCATTGGTGAGAAAAGGTTCACATTCAATGCCATTGAGAATCACTGTTTCAATGGGGTGGCGTTGATCTTTAAGCAATTTGATAAAGGTTGGAAAAGCCGCACCACCCAAACCCACAATACCACACATCCGAACACGTTCGCGCAATTCTGCTGGGTCACGTTGTAACCAGTTTGTCATAGGATCCAACAGCATATCTCGTTGATCTTTCCCATCTGGTTCGATAAAAATAGACACCATCCCCATGCCAGAAGGGTGAGGAATCGCATGTTCTTCAATTTTAATAACTTTACCCGATGTCGGCGCATGTACAGGTGCCGAAAGGTAGCCTTCAGCTTTGGCAATTTTCTGGCCGCGCAACACCAAATCGCCAATTTTCACCAATGGTGTGCATGGCTGACCAATATGCTGTTTCAACGGCACAATCAATACGGGCGGTAAGGGGCAAGTTTTAATGCTTGATCCCTCTGTCCATTTGCACATATTAGGTGTAATACCGCCATCAAAGGGTGGGCTTGTGAAACCCAAGGTGTTGAGCAATGATTTAATCATGGTGACTCTCACGACGTTCCGCACCCAATTGAGCGCGATGGGTTTCTGGCAGAGGCCAAGACCAATGTTCCAATAGTTCAGGTTTTTGAATCATATCAATACAATCAACTGGGCAAGGCTCCAAACATAATACGCAGCCCGTACATTGATCGGCAACCACTGTGTGGTATTGTTTGGGGGCACCAATAATGGCATCCACAGGGCAGGCTTTGATACATAAAGTACATCCAATACACTCATCTTCACGCACAAAAGCAACAACAGGGACAGATTCCTCTTCATCCAGTGCTTTCGGCTCGACACCCATTAAATCGGCAATGGATAACATGGTACGCTCACCACCAGGCACACAGTGATTGACATTTACTTCAAGCTTGGCAACAGCATCAGCATAGGGGCGACAGCCAGGATAACCACATTGCCCACATTGCGTTTGTGGCAATAGAGCATCAATTTTATCAGCCAAAGGGTCGCCTTCAATGTGAAAGGCCTTGGAGGCAATCGCTAGCGTAATGCCTGCAATAAATGCAAACGTTCCCAGTGAAAGAATCGCGTAAAGAAGCTGTTCCATATAATTTAAACTTTAACGAGGCCAGAAAAGCCGAGAAAAGCCAACGACATCATGCCAGCAGTGATCAAAGATACCGCCGAGCCTTTAAATGCATCAGGAATTGGAGCTCCTTCCATGCGTTCACGTAAACCAGAAAATAGAACCAACACCAAGGCAAAGCCAAGGGCGGCACCAAAGCCATACAGCGCCGAAGTGATAAAGGTGTTTTCCTGCTGAACATTCAGTAATGCTACGCCCAGCACAGCACAATTGGTTGTAATTAAGGGCAAATAGATGCCCAGACCCTGATAGAGAACAGGGCTGACTTTGTGAATCATCATTTCAATAAACTGCACAAGTGTGGCAATAATGAGAATGAAGAAAATAGTTTGTAAATATAATAAATCCAGTGGAATCAATATATATCGCTGCACCAGCCATGAGGCTGTGGATGCCAAAGTCATCACAAACATCACAGCAAACGACATGCCAATGGCGGTTTCAGTTTTTCCTGAAACGCCTAAAAAGGGGCAAATACCCAAAAATTTGGTCAATACATAATTATTGACCAATACAGCAGATAGTAAAATAACAGCAAATTCACCCATAGCACTCATGTGCGGCAGTATAGGGATACCAGCTTTATTGGTATAGCATTACAATGACACACTTTTTTATATGATATTACCTAGCTCCTGCTCCGTACTTGATACGGGAGCACGCAAACAGCCTCCTAGCTAGCGGCAGCATTTGTGAATAATGCGGGCTAGTTGCTCAAGTATTCCGTGCACGCTCCTAAGCTACCAGAACTTCAAAAATCCAACGGGCTTTTGCTCTGTTTAACCGTCTGACTTTGCACAGTGTGGGTATAAATCATGGTAGTTCTAAGATTGCTATGCCCCAACAGCTCCTGAATGGTGCGAATATCATAGTTTGCTTGTAACAGGTGTGACGCAAAGCTATGGCGGAAAGTATGTGCAGTAGCACGCTTGGGTATTTGTGCTTTTTGTACCGCTTTTCTAAGTGCTTTTTGCACATGCGTTTCATGGAGGTGATAGCGGCGCAGCTCATGATCCTCTCCAACATGGGTTAAGATTCGCGCAGGAAACAACCATTGCCAAGCAAACTCTTTACCCGCACTTTTATATTTTTTTGATAGTGAGTCGGGGAGAAATACACCATCGTAGCCCGACATCAAATCTTCATTATGCAATGATTTTACTTTTTCGATTTGCATTTGAAGTGCCTCAAGCAATGTTTCAGGCATGGGCACGCTTCGATCTTTTTTGCCTTTCCCGTCATGCACCACAACTATTTTTGTGTCGAAATTCACATCTTGAATGCGCAACTTTAAACACTCAAATAACCGCAGTCCGCAGCCATACAAGAGCTGAACAACAAGCTGGTTTGGTTCCCTCAAGCAAGCGATCACGCTATCCACTTCTTCACGTGACAATACCACTGGAATATATGTTTTCCGCTTGGCTCGTACGACCCCTTCCACCTGCTCAAACTCTTTCTCAAGCACATGCCGAAACAAAAATAACAGCGCATTAAATGCCTGATTCTGAGTCGAGGCTGCTACTTTCTTTTCAACAGCAAGTGATGATAAAAAGCTTTTCACATCCTCCATGCAAAGAAGCTCAGGTGATTTACTTTTTGTGAAAGCTTGCAATTGGCGTATCCATGAGCGGTAAGCCTTTAAAGTTTTGGGTGAATAATGACGCACTTGGATAGCCACGCTTAATTTGTCGAAAAGAGATACCCAGCTTGCACCAGATAATTTCACGGCTTCTTGCTCAGTTGATAAAGCCTTAGAAGGCACAGCTTCCTTGTTTGAAGGTGTTTGTGTGGGAACATCTGCTTTACTTACCTCATCTGCCTGAGCTAAGTTTTCATTGATGCGGTCGATAAGCTCATAGTAAAGTGAAATCGCATGATAGGCCTGTCGGCAAGATGCTTTAGATTGCTTTTTTGCTTGAAGTTTATCGTGAAATTCAGGGAAACTTTTCTTTGTAACATTCAGAAAATGATATTTATGACAAAAATCCAGATAAAACCGCAGCCACTTTGTGTAATCATTGTGCATATTTTGGGTAATGCCTTTTTCATTGAGTATGGCATCATAAGCATCAATAAGTTTGGGTACCAAAGGTTTCATCATACATCTCCGAAAATGGATATAAACTTATTGCGTATGATATACAGATAGCGCAAAGAAAAGAAGGAGTTGATATTTTCCTTCCAAGGGCTACGGTAAGCATATATGAAGAAGCTATACAGAAACAGTATAATAAGTAGTTCTCGCCGCTTCGCGGCGAGAACGATGTTGAGCTGAGTAAACTCGACTGCTTTGCCCTCGCCGCTCCGCGTCGAGAACAAATCACTCGAGACCGACTGCGGTGCCAAACCTACGCAAACAAGTTTGCTTCGTTTTGCCA
>JAUZQT010000177.1 GCA_030950825.1 Mariprofundaceae bacterium
CCTATTTTCGTCACTGCAACTTGTAGGATCCTTATTTTCCAACAGGTTTGATCTGATCACGGGAGGCTGTTGGCACTACATTTGTAAATATTTTTAATATCAATAGCTTAAAAGTAGTTCAGAATTTTAGAAAATCAATGATCACAACTAAATGTAGCGCCAGCGCCGTACTGAATTAGAAGTCAACCTGTTGAAATAATTGAATTTTATTTTCTTGCGTGGCGAAGATGGGTTAGGGTGCGGAATGTCGGAAAACTATCGTGCCTGACTGATAAATTGCAAACGTAGTGCCAACGCATAGGCTCAATCAGGGTGAACCTGTTGGGAAATAAGGGGTTTGAAAGCTACGATGACGAAGATGGGTTATGGCGCGAGTTATTGCGCGGATAAGGATATGCCTGTCGCGTTGATATGCATGGGTTATGGGGATGGTTTGCCACGCGCCCTTTCCAATCGAGGTTGTGCTGAATTTCAAGGCCGCCAACTCCCCATTATTGGTCGAATTTGCATGGATTATTGTTTATTGGATGCTTCTAATGGGCCATTAAAAGTCGGCGCTCATGTTAATTTCTGGGGAGAAACACTGCCCCTCAGTAGCGTCGCTGAATTGATTGACAGCATTCCTTATACCTTGATGACTGGCGTCAACCCACGAGTTCAGCGCATCACCATCAAGCCGCCTGCTTTACAAGAGTCAATAAAGAACGGCTCGCAGAAGAGGTGAGCAAGGGATGATGCAATGGCTGGAGAGTATTGGCATACGTGTTGAGCATATATGCCTACAAACAGGGGTTTATCCTATGTTGTTGCTGCAAGTAATACGTCGTTTGTATACGCCTCCGTGGTTTTTTGCACATATTATCAGTCAATGTGAAAAAGTCGGCGTTCAGTCACTGCCGGTGGTTTTGCTCACCGCTATATTCACAGGCATGGTTCTGGCATTACAATCATGGGTCGGCTTCCACCGTTTTGGCGCGGAAAGCATGGTGGCGACAGTGGTGTCTCTATCCATGGTGCGTGAACTAGGCCCTGTACTGGTTGGTTTAATGGTGGCAGGTAGAGTGGGCGCATCATTTGCTGCTGAGCTTGGAACCATGCGTGTTTCTGAGCAAATTGATGCCTTATGGACACTTTCCACCGACCCTATCCGTTACCTTATCATTCCCCGTATCATTGCTGCGACATTGATGATGCCGTTATTGGTGATTCTTGCTGATGCCATCGGTATCTTTGGTGGTTATCTGGTGAGTGTTTTGATGCTGGAGCAGAATTCTCAGGTATATATCGAACGTGCCACACTATTTTTAAAATTACAGGATCTTTACTCGGGTTTACTCAAGGCCGTGGTCTTTGGTGGTATTATCGGCCTGGTTAGTTGTGCTGAAGGATTTTATTGTAAAGGCGGTGCGCAAGGTGTTGGTCAGGCAACAACCCGTGCAGTGGTGATAAGCGCCATGAGTATTTTGATCTCAGATTATTTTCTAACCATTTGGATTTTCCAATGATGCATTTGTTTCATCATGCCGCTTCCATGGAGTGCTCTTATGAATAAAGCAAAAATTGAAGTGCGCCACCTTTCTAAACAATTTGATGGAAAAAGCATTTTAAATAATGTGAACTTAAAAGTTTTCCCTGGTGAATCGCATATTGTTGTTGGACTTTCAGGTACGGGAAAAAGTGTGCTGCTAAAATGCATACTCGGTTTGTTGCAAGCTGATTCAGGCGAAGTACTGGTGGATGGTGAGGAGTGGTGTTGCCTAAGTGAACGTGAGAAGCTCCAACGTATGCGTTGCATTGGCGTGGTGTTTCAAGGCGCTGCTTTATTTGATTCATTGCCCGTTTGGGAGAATGTTGCTTTTGTATTGCGTCGTCAGGGTATGGGTGAAGAAGAAGCACGTTTACGCTCCCAAGACGTGTTGGAGAGAGTGGGGCTGCCCGATATTTGCGATAAAATGCCAGGCGAGTTATCGGGGGGTATGAGCAAACGTGTTGGTTTGGCGCGTGCGATATGCCATCGACCAAAAATTATTTTATATGATGAACCGCTATCAGGGCTTGATCCTGTAATGTCGGATGTCATTACCCGATTAATGCGGCAGCTACACGAAGAAATGCAAGTCACATCACTAACCATTGCCCACAATATGAAGCTTGTTCGTGAGTTTGGTGATCATGTTAGCATGCTGTATCAGGGACATATTCACCTGCAAACGCCAGTATCTGAGCTGGACTCACAGCATGACCCTATTTTCAGACAGTTTATTGAAGGGCGTGCGGACGGCCCACTCAACATCAATCAGCCGCAGGGTATTTGAAATAAAGCCAGTTCCCAAGGAGGGGCTACATATGAATGCTCAAGCACGACTTGGAGCCTTTGTGCTGATTGCACTGATCACACTTGGATTATTGAGTAGTCGCATTGGTCGGTTTCAATGGGTCGATCAACAAGGCACTATCATTGAAACAAGCCTGCAGGATGCTGCGGGTATTGCCGTGCAGTCACCTGTACTGATGGCAGGTGTAAAGGTTGGTATTGTTCAGGGTATTACCCTCAAAGGTAACCAAGCACTGGTTCACATGCTTATTTTACCCGCCATTGAATTGCCAGCTTCAACCCGCGCGCATATTGCGGGTGGCGGATTGGTTGGTGAAAAGTATATCGCCCTAAAGGCTAGGGTTGGTGATGCTGAACCATTGAAAAAAAGACATATTCCATCCGAGCAACAGGCGGGCTTGGATAGCTTGTTGAATGATGCATCCAGCATCAGTAATAAACTGCAAATAGTGATTCAAAAGGCCGATCACATCGCGGATGTTGCAGCAAGCATCTTGGATGAAAATAAGCAGGATCTTCATGATGGCACGCAAGCTTTGAGTGATGCAGGAAGGCAGCTTTCCGCCTTGCTCGAAGAGCACAGAGAGGATCTCAAGCAACTGTTCAAAACCTTGCCAAGGGCGGCCAAATCAGGAGAGCGTTTTTTCTCAGAAAGTACGCAGGCCTTGCAAGATTTTCGAGGGCTGGTCATTGATAACCGTGAAAATCTTTACCGCACGCTATTTGAGCTTCGCAAAGCATCGGAAAACCTTGCCGCGTTTTCCGATGATATTCGGCGCAACCCTTGGAAGTTGCTCAATGAAAAGCCAGAGGTCAAAGCTTCACGCCATGCGCAGCAAATAAAAATGGAAGAAATGCTGCTCACGACAGGTCAGCTGGGAGTGAGCTCTGAAGCGCCTTAACGCAGGTGGGACTCTTTTACCCCATGATATGAGACATCTATCCCAACCTGAAAAAGCCTCACCCGCCCATTTGTATCCTCTGAAATTTCGAGGCTCCCTAGCCTTTCAGACTCTTTTCTTGCTCATATTGTGTGGGCTTTCTCATGCCACATGGGCAGCGAGCTATACACAAAAAGCGCTGCAGTATGAGCAACAGGAACAATGGAGTGAAGCTCGCAGAGCATGGAAGTTTGCGCTTATTGAACAGCCAAAAGATCTTGATGTACGTTATCATTTGGCAAAAATACTCGCAAAAGCAGGGCATGCCAATGATGCGCTGATATTATATAAAAAAAACTTACTTATCGGTCGGCACCTTCATTCAGTTATTGCGCTCGTTCAGCTTTATATGCAAAAAGAACAGCGTCTAGAAGCCATGAATGTATTGCACAAAGCCAGCAAAGATTTCCGTCACGAAGCTGCACCATGGTACTTACTGGCAGCATTGGCCATACAGGATAAAAAAATAAAACAAGCGCAGTATTATTTTCAATCGTCAATGAAAGCGGATCCGCTCAATGGCTTTGCACATATACGTTATGCTCATTTTTTAGCCGTGCAAAAACAATATAAACAGGCCGTTCGACACGCACAAAAGGCATTGCGACTACAAAAAAACTGTGCCTCATGCTGGGAAATATATGGCAAGATCCTACAAGCAGCAAAAAATAAACAAGCTGCCTTACGAGCCTACCAACATAGCCTTGCCATTCAACCATCGCAGAATACACGTCAGAAGCTCATTGATCTATTGAATATAATGGGGCAGCAGCAGCGTGCTGAACGCATGCAGCAAGCATTCAATGCTCAAGAAAATAATTTGTAACCTAGCCCGCATTATTCATGAATGCTGCCGCACCCTTGCTTGTTCCTTTGCCCGCAACGAATCCTTGCTCAAACGTCCGTAAACATGGCTACGGCCCTTTTCGCAAAAATTGGTTGTGAACAAAGGCCCAGCGCAATCATCACGGCGATTCATGAATAATACGGGTTAGATCCTGCAAGCCTAAACTCAAGGCTTGACATGCAGCGCATGACTCTATGGGTAGTCAGGTGTAGAAACAGGCAATGCCCTATAAACACAGTTTTATAAGACATTAATAACTTTATTTATGTCTTATAAAAATGGATTTATGAGACATAAACGTTTACATTGTGGATTATGAGTTGGAATTGGCAGCAAAAAAACTGGCCCGAATTTATCTATAGTATTTCAGATCTCAAAGATTTAGAAGCTAAATTCTTGATTGAGTCGTCAAAGCTTGCTGGTGCATCAAGCATCATCTCTCAAGATGAAAACAGGAAATTTACCATTGAGCTAATGAGCGAGGAAGCACTTAAGAGCTCTAAAATAGAGGGTGAAATCCTGAACCGCGACAGCGTTGCTTCGTCACTTCTTCGCCAGCTTGGATTGGCTCCGCTATATAGTGACCACCGAGCCAATGACAAAGAGCTGGGAATAGCCGCACTTATGGTCGATAACTACCAGAGCTTTGATCAAGCACTCACCCATGAAATGATGTTTAAGTGGCACCAATGCGCAGTCGGTGACAAACACTATTTGCACGATATAGGTAGATACAGAACCAGTACAGAACCTATGCAAGTTGTCTCTGGATATATTGGCAAAGAAAAGGTTCACTTTGAAGCTCCTCCAGCATCATTGTTATCCAATGAAATGGAAGCTTTTATTCATTGGTTTAATGATACAGCACCAGGAGAAAGTAATGCGCTTCCTGCACTAGCTCGATCAGAGCCGAAAAGCCTTTTAATTTACTCTGAAATTTTGTTCATAGATCAAATTAAGTTGCTTTCTGGCTTTCAAAACTCCTGTTTATCATCATATGGAGTGAAAACCAAAGTACCAATTCACCAGCAATGGTCTTCTGCGGAAGCGCCATAAAATCAAGACAGATCTCTCCTATCAGTCTTAACGAATCGCTAAACCATTAAATCTTAGGCGGTTCATTTACGCTGCTTT
>JAUZQT010000178.1 GCA_030950825.1 Mariprofundaceae bacterium
GAGTCGTAAGACGAGCCGATAGATGTGCGGGCTTGGGATGATGGAAAAAGCAAATGCTGTTTTGTAATGAAGCAGATACGAATTGGAATAATTATTCGGCACGAAAGTGCGCCCACGTCCATCGGGTGCTTCTTTGCGAGATAACTTGGAGAACCGATACTATGAAGAAAACGCAAATGACGGTGGGTAAACCACTGGTGCATCTTCAACATGAAAGTAAATTACTTTACCGACATGTACATCGGCTGCAAGTGCGTATCGCAAAGGCAGTGGAAAAAACTGCTGGGTCGGTAAAACGGCCTTTGAAGGGCTTGAGCTGCTTGCTGGGAAACCCGCACGGGCAGTTCTTAGAGGGCTGGTGACAGCCTCTGGCTACTCGGCATTAGAGATAATCAAAAAATAGTTATTGAAAATAAAGAATATGATTTATTACCTGAGATTGAAGCACCTTCATTAGAAGAAAAGGCAGACAACCTTTTACTATATCTATTTGGAGAAGAGCCAACGCTTGGGGATAATTTAAATGAGCAATTTACCCTTGTATTTACAGATGATATAATTAACCATGTTAGTGGAAGAAAAAAGGTGCCTGTATTGCAAAATTTCAAATTTGATTCAATTGATAAAAACCAAGCAAGTGGATTAAAAATTTTAGCTATCACTTACAGTAAAAATGTTAATGAAATGTTGTTTGTATTAAATGACTTTTGCGTAGAAAATAAGAAATATTTAAAGTATAAAAAAGTAGGGAATCACGAGAAATTAGTATTTACAGTTAATGGCTGGGAAAGAGCTGATTTTCTAAATTCAAATAAAAATCCTTCTACTTACAAAAGAGATAAAAAGGAATTAAAAATGCCTGCAATATCTATGTTCTATGGAATTGTCATCTATATGTATTTCATGGACAATAAGCAACATAAACTGCCTCATATTCATGTTAAATACCAAGATCATGAGGTCATTATTGAAATACCGAGTGGTAATACTTTAGAGGGTAGTATTCCAAAATCAAAAATGAAGCTTTTGAGAGCATAGGTTGAAATACATCAAGAAGAACTCATTGCAGATTGGAATCTTGCTGTTTCTGGGGAACAACCATTTAAAATAGATCCTCTGAGGTAACTTCATGAATCCTAGAATTATAAAAGTTACGCCCACAGAAAATTTTATACTTAAATTGACTTTCAATAATGGAGAGAAAGGTTTATATGATTGTTCTGAGTTATTAAACTTCGGTGTATTTAAAGAATTACAGGATAAAAATTACTTTAATCTGGCGAAGGTCTTAGATGGTACAGTTGCTTGGCCTCATGAGCAAGATATTTGTCCTGACACACTATATCTTGATTCAAAAAAATCCTAATAAGGATAGGGAACTGCTCAAGCAGCCCCCTCCCACAGCACCGTACATACGGGTCCGTATACGGCGCCTGACCTGTTATTAACAGAGATGTTTCATCGGGCAAATCGAATTCACATCAAGTGTCTACCGAGCCGTGGCTGAATCAATGGGGTCAGATACTATCTTGAGAACTCGTGTCAACTAAAAAAATTCATACCTCATTTTTCCTCACCTTTTGCAGGCGTACTCCACCGTTAGAATCAAAATTTTCATGGTAAGTTAGCACTGCCCAGATGATGAATCAATGGGTGTCCAAAAACTACTATTTAAAATCAATCGAGTCTGACCCCATTGATTCAAACACATATGCTAAAAATAAGGAAGCCCTTCAGCGCACCTTAGATGTTCATCAAATCATCCATGTTTGTATGCAAACATTGGACAACTAGTGTCGTTCCTTCTGTGGCTTTGGGCATCACTGAGGGAGCACTATCTATAAATGATATTTTAACACAGCGTTTCGCATGATTTTTAAAAACACCTTGGGGATGGATATGGCTACCCGATGGTTCAGGAATAACTCAAGCCCAGTGCCGAAAAACAGTGGCAAGTATATATCAAATTTCTCATGAGTAGTACCCGATCAATGTGAGTCATCACAACGATTTATGAATTATTCAGGTTAGGCTCACTATTTTATAATCCCTTTCCCAAACAGGAAGGGATTAATGTCAGATTGAGATAATCACCAGCTTTGTTAGCGTTACATGCTGTAAATAAGAAGCATTTCACACGCCACGGAAAAGTTGGTTTCGCAGGCATGAATGAGCACGTCTTCATGAATACGTGCTCGGTTTGAATTTGCATTGTACAGGAATCAGGGAAAGGGGAATATATGACTGAAATGATGAATACCCACGCTACATTAGAAGTAGCTCGACGCAATATGGTTGAATATCAAATTCGTTGCTGCAAAGTATTGGATCCTGAGTTACTCGATATGTTGGATCGCATGCCCCGTGAAGACTATACCCCCCCAAATGTCCGTAGCCTCGCATACATGGAAGGACGTGTTCCTATCAGCTGTGATCAAGAAATGCTTAGCCCCTTACAAGAAGCCAGTATTATGCAGCAATTAAGCCTGCAAGGGCATGAAAAAATTCTGGAAATTGGTGCGGGAACGGGTTATTTAACCACACTTCTGTCTATGTATGCTGCGGAAGTAACCAGCTGTGAATTATATGCTGAATTAAGTGAATTATCCCGTAAAAACCTATCCGAACATGCCGTTGAAAATGCAACCGTAGTTCATATCAATGCCATGGACTCTGAAGCAATGAAAAACCATGGCGATATAGCCAGTGCTTATGATGTCATTGTGGTCGGCGCATCACTGAACAGCATCCCTGATCACTTCTATGAACTTATGGCTGACGACGCACAGATTATTTCGTTTCTTGGAAAAAACCCAGTTGTAACTTTAACCCATCAACAAAAGATTAATGGAACCCTTGTTCATACAGGCATGTTTGAAACCTTATTGCAAGATATGGAAGCCATCCCTGAAAAACGCAAATTTATTTTTTAAGGAATGGGAATTAGCCACATTATTCATGAAGCGTCGTGATGATTTCGCCTGCCTTCGGTCACCTGCAGGCAGGCGTATTTGTGAATAATGCGGCTAGGATTTCGCAATGTCGTGATCACTACATAAGAGTCTCGAAAAAATAAATCTGACTCATTTATTTTATGGTAATAAGGGATCTTTTTTTCCAAGGGCTGCAAAACCATCCTGTCTAAAGCGGCAAGAGTCGCAATGCTCACAAGGCATGCCTTGATCATCAGGATCATAACAAGAGCGGGTTAAGCTGTAGTCCACCCCCAGCTTTAATCCCATGGCAATAATTTCTGATTTATCCAGCGTGATTAAAGGTGCCACCACCTCCAGTCCACTACCCTCAACACCCGATTTGGTGCCCAAAAGTGCCGTTTTTGCAAAAGCATTTAAAAATTCAGCACGACAATCTGGATAACCCGAATAATCAACAACGTTCGCACCAATCACTATTTTCTCGGCTTGCACGGTTTCTGCCAATCCAGCAGCTAAAGAAAGAAATACGAGATTTCGTGCAGGGACATACGTTACTGGTATATCACTTTTGTCTGCACCATCTTTTGGCACATCCATATTTGAAGTTAATGCAGAGCCGCCAATCACTGGCAAGTCCACCGCAATCACTCTGTGGTCTTTTATACCATAAAAACCTGCAATAACTGCTGAAGCTTCAATTTCAATACGGTGCCGTTGACCATAGTCAAAAGCTAAGGTGGTGCATTGCCAACCCTTTTCGCGCACAGCCCAAGCCAAAGCAGTTGCTGAATCCAAGCCACCCGACAACAGCACGACAGCATTTATTTTATGATTAGCTGCTTCTTTATCCACCCCATTCCTCACATCACACACCTGTTTTCTCTGCTCCCCAAATAACTTTATGCATTTGCAATTGCATACGAACAGGCAGCTTGTCTTGTAAAATCCAAGCACACAAATCCTCAGCATTCAATTGCCCCCAGCATGGCGACAATAAAATTGTTGCTGAAGTATCCTTTAGCCGTTCGTGTATTATCTGCCTACACCATTCATAATCAAGCTGGTCTTTTAATACAAATTTAATTTCATCATGTGCATGCAGGTGCTGTATATTTTGCCAATGGTTGCGTTGTTCTTCGCCACTGCCAGGCGTTTTTATATCCATAATTTTTCGTACTGCAACGGGCACAGACTTTATACTCAATGCACCCGATGTTTCAAGCTGCACTGTGACACCCGTATCCAATAATTTCTGCAATAATAAAAGACAATTTTTTTGTACCAAAGGCTCACCGCCTGTTACCAAGACCAATGGGCTTTCCCAGATAGCCACTTGCGTCAGGACATCATCCATGCCCATGGCAGACCCACTGTCAAAGGGAATCGCTTGCAGTGTATCGCAATAAGTACAACGTAAAGGGCAGCCAGCTAGGCGAATAAAGGTGCAAGGAACACCAGCCAATGTACTCTCACCTTGAATGCTTTGATAAATTTCATGAATGTTAATCATATTTATAAGTCAGCTATAACTTTGAATATAGGGCGATTAATTAATTGTTTTTTTGCTTTGCGGCCCAGATAACCGTAATTTAGCATCCTTCGCCGATTTTGATTGAGGTGCCTCTTCAATCAGGCGTTGCCACACAGCCTTGGCATCACCAATGCGTTTGAGTTGTTCATAGGTAATACCCAGCTTCAACAGTCCTATTTGGTATTTACTGCTTTTCGGATACTGTTTTGCCAATATTTGAAACGATTCAGAGGCAGCTAAAAATTTACTATTGGCCAACAAACTTTCGCCCAGCCAGTAATAGGCCTGATCAGCATATTCACCATTTGGATATGCACCTAAAAAAGTCTGAAATGATACAATCGCTTCATCATAACGTCCGCTTTTCAATGCGAGATATGCAGCAGTATAATCATTCTTTTCTGCTGGTTGATAAGCTGCCTTTTTTATGCGCTTTGTGGTAATGACGGCCTGTTTAATGTCCGAATCAATTTTATCCAATTTTTTTACCAACGCCGATCTTTTAATGGCTTTTTGTACAACAGCAGCTTGTTTCGCTTCTTTTTCAACATGCTCTTGCTGTTTACTTTGTGCTTCAAGCGTTGCTTTCATCGCATCAATGGCTGATAACTGCTGTGCAACTGTCTTTTCCAACTCAAACAGGCGTTTATCAAACAGCTCTGAATGTTCGTGCAACTGCCGCTGAGTGTCACTGACATTCTTCAGCGATTGCAATACCAAGGTTTTATCATCCTGCCAAGCAGCGGTTTCCTTTCCAGCGCAGCCAGTCAGCCCCAGTATCAACAGACAAACAGGTACACAAAAAACAGCCATCGGAAAAACCGATGGCTGCTTCATACGCAATTGCAGGGTGGTATTAACGACTAACAATGTCCGCGTGACGATTCTGAGCCCAGCATGCTTCACCAGTACCTGAGCAAGCTACACGTTCTTCACCAAATGATACGGTATCAATACGATTTACAGAAACGCCGCGAGCCGTCAAAAAGGCTTTCACGCTATCGGCACGCTCTTGACCCAATGCAAGGTTGTATTCACGACTGCCACGTTGATCACAATTTCCCTCAATAGTGACAGAAACAGCACCATGATCATTCAACCATGCAGCGTAAGCACCCAAAGTGGCGCTTCCAGCAGCATCCAGCACAGCACTATCAAAAGCAAAATAAACGGAATTTGAAGCAGGCTTTGTAGCCAATGATTTTACTGCATGTGTTGATGGCACATGTGTTGTTGCTGAGTGCGCTGTTCCTGAGTGTGTTTTAGTCGTACCAGCAGTATCTACTTTATGACTACTACAACCACTCACCAACAAAGCAAATCCAGCCAACCCCACGAAAAGCAATTTGTTCAATTTCATTCGTTCCTCCCTAAAATAAGATGCCCTAATAATCGTCTGCATTGAACACCAAAGTTCAGAAACTGTCCAGTTTCATGATACCACCAGTGCGTCATATACAAAATTTAGCCATATCATGCATATTTATTACTCATATTCAATACCGAATATTGCCGTTAATAATGAGACCACGAAGGATCCGAAGCATCCTGATTTGCAGCCGTGATAGGTACAGCTTCCCCACCCCAACTTGGCACACGATAAACCCGTCTTCTACCATGCTCTTCGACTGAATAAAGTAACATTTGACCATTGGGAGACCAAGATGGTGATTCAATAGCCTGAGCCGTTGCTAAATAGCGCACATCACTTCCATCCACACGCGCAGTTGCCAAGGCATACTTCCATTTTTTCTTGGTAATAAAGGCAATTCGACTCCCTAGGGGGGACCATACTGGAGAGGTGTTGTACGAGCCTTTCAAGCTAATACGTTGTGCTTTTCCACCATTCACGGGCATACGATAAATTTGAGGCGAGCCTGAACGATTACTGCCAAAGGCAATCCATTTACCATCCGCTGACCATGTCGGTGTCGTATCAATGCCACGGTAATGTGTCAATTGCTTCCAGCTTTTGTTATTTCGATCATAAATATGAATATTGGAATTGCCTGTCCAAGACAGTGTTGCGGCGATATAACGGCCATCAGGGGAATATTCTGGTGTACTGTTCAAGCCTTGAAAACGCCCAAAAGCATGGCGCTTGCCCGTAAGTAGATCAAAGGTTTCAAGGCGAGGGCGATTACCAACATAGGTGTTTAATGCCACAAAACGCCCGTCTGGCGACCAGTCTGGTGACAACAAAAGGGTAAAGTCTTTGCCTACTGCCTGAAGATTGTAACCATCCTGATCCATATACATTAAATCAGATTTATTTCCATGTTTTGTCACGTAAAGTATTTGACTGGAAAAGTGTCCTGGAATATTCAAGATAGATTGATAAATTCTATCAGATAATTGATGCGCCAAACGCCGCAATCCATCTTTTGGCACTTCAAACCCTTGAGTCAAGATTTGCTTACCTTGAAAGGGCTGGTGAACCTGTAAATCAACATGCCAAACCGTTGCCTTTTCAGTTAACCTGCAAAGCACCAGTACATTGGCAGCAATCACTCGCCAGTCTGTATAATCAATACCTTGAAAGGCCTCATCCGCAAATACCAAGAAGCCCATAGGATTTAACATGCGAAAGGACTGACTTGATTCTAGGTCATTTTGAATGACCCCCCTTAACAGAGCTTGTTGTTTTTCCTGTTCAGGCAGTCCATCAATCAAGAGCGCTACATTCAAGGGCTTATAGTCAGATTGAAAAATATCAAACTCGACAGCATGGCTAAGTTGAGAAGTAAGAAGTAAAGATAAAAATAATAATTTCCGCATGGTGAAAGCTTTCTAGCGCTATATTTTTTGATTGCAAGCTTGAGTTTATTTTATATCGTAGCACTCTGACGTAATTTTATTTCACCTTAACGCCGATGATTTTTTCTGCCCCAACATGAAACATCTATGACAAGCTGGAAAAGCTTCAGATGCTCATTTATTTCATGCTAAAATTAATAGAATATTAAAACAAAAGGAACGCCATGAGCCGTCATTATAAAAACATCCAAATATCAAGTTTAATGCAAAAAAGCGGTGTGAAATTTGGCACCAGTGGTGCGCGCGGCTTGGTGAAGGATATGACCGATGAGGTCTGTTATGCCTATACACTGGCATTTATACAGCACCTTCATCATATTGGCGATTTAAAGCCTAAGGGCTCCATTGCCATCGCAGGTGATTACCGCTCTAGTTCACCTCGAATTTTAGCTGCTGTCGCCATGGCTATTCGGGCTTCTGATTACACGCCCATCTACTGCGGCTTTATTCCAACACCCGCAGTAGCCTTTTATGCGATGACGCATCATATGCCTTGCATGATGATTACGGGCAGTCACATCCCAGATGATCGCAATGGCATTAAATTTTATAAATCCGATGGTGAAATTCTCAAAGAAGATGAGCAAAGCATGGCAGCGCAACAGGTCTCAATCAGTATTGATTCTTTTCACGATAATGGATCTGCCATTGAACTTTCCCCTTTACCTCCTGAACATACCGATGCGTATCATATATTTATCCAGCGCTACTTGGCATTTTTTCCGAAAGACTGCTTTGCAGGTCAAACCATTGCTGTTTACGAACACTCCACCGTTGCCCGCGATGCACTTGGCGAAATTCTTGAAGGTTTAGGGGCAGAGGTTATTCGTCTCGGGCGCTCAGCACACTTCTTACCCGTTGATACCGAAGCCATTCGTCCTGAAGATGTGCAGTTGGCGCAGGATTGGGCGAAAGAGTATGCTATAAACTGCATTGTATCAGCCGATGGTGATGGCGATAGACCTCTTATTAGTGATGAGCATGGCAACTGGTTGCGTGGTGATGTTGCGGGTATTTTATGTGCGCATTACCTTGGTGCAGAATCCATTGCCACACCCGTGAGCTGCAACAGTGCCATTGAAAAAAGCGGATGGTTCAAACACATTGTACGGACACGTATTGGTTCCCCCTTTGTCATTGAAGCCATGAATCATGCATTGCAGCGCGGTGAGCAAGCGGTGGTTGGCTATGAAGCCAATGGCGGCTTTTTAACGGCCAGCAGCATCACCATGGAAGCACGCACATTGGCCGCCCTACCTACCCGCGATGCGATCATTGTCCCATTGTCGATCCTTCTTATGGCCACCCAGAAGAACGCTACTATTTCAGCATTATTGAAGACGCTTCCACCCCGTTTCACATCCAGTGGCCGTTTGAAGAATTTTCCAAGCCAACTTAGTAAAGATAAACTATTGCCGCTGAAAACCAGTTCGACAAAAGAAAACATTCGTGCTGCACAACAATTATTCGGCAATATTTTTGGTAATATCAAACATATTGATACCACGGATGGCATACGCATCACCTTTGACTCAGAAGAAGTTGCCCACCTAAGACCATCTGGAAATGCGCCTGAGCTTCGCTGTTATAATGAGGCAAATAGTGAGCAACGCGCCTTGGAGATGAACCTGCACTGCATGAAAATACTTGCAACTTGGCAGCGTGTTGACAGTTGAAACACCCAATCAATGCCATTGAGGCTCCCAAGAAACTATTAAGCATTTTTATACTGAGCAGCTTATTATTGCTAAGCGCCTGTAGCAGTGGGCCTCCAAAACACCTCGATGATGGCTGTGCTATTTTTCAGGAAAAGAGTGATTGGTATGAATACGCCAATAACTCATATAAAAAATGGGGGGTGCCAATCCATGTTCAACTGGCAATCATCCACCAAGAGTCTCGCTTTCGTTCCGAAGCCATTGCACCCGACGACACCTTGCTGGGCTTTATCCCATGGGGACAAGTCAGTACTGCTTATGGATATGCGCAAGTACTGGATTCCACTTGGGACTGGTATATTCAATCATCTGGAAACTGGGGCGCTGATCGTGATGATTTTGAAGATGCAACCGATTTCATCGGTTGGTATGGCAGTTTGTCATACAAAAAACTCGGCATATCCAAGTGGGATGCATACAATCAATACCTTGCCTACCATGAGGGACATGGGGGCTGGAAACGCAAGACCTACAATAAAAAGCCTTGGTTAATTAAGGTATCTCAAAAGGTAAAGCGTCGAGCCAGCCGCTATGCAGCTCAACTCAAACACTGCAAACAATAATTTCAGATCTCCGCCCAGAAATCAATGGGACAGCCTCCTAGATGTGATAAATTTTCGGGTAAGTTTGAGCTAACCCGCATTATTCACAAATGCTGCCGCGCCCTCGCTTGCTCCTTTGTCCGCAACGAATCCTTTGCCAATCGACCGTATGCATGGCTACGGCACTCATGACAAAAAAATCGTTGCAAACAAAGCTTCGGCGCGATCATCACGGCGATTCATGAATAATGCGTAGGAGACTGTTCGAGAATAGAAAGACCTACTGCGGCTCCCCCCCCCTTTTTTTTTGTCATGATTTCCGTCTATTTTCGTTAAATAGACCCTGTTATTCGGCTCACACGGCGAAAATCATACTCAAAAGGGGCATGTATTGAACCATAAGTGCCGCCCCACGCTTTCGCGGGGGCAAGCTATTCATGGGGATAACGCGCTTATCGATGGCTGCGTAACAATATTAACAGCCACACTCATCGGATTTTGGCGGTACCGAATCCAGATGCCAAATATCACGATTATAATCTTGCATGGTGCGATCCGTCGAGAATTTCCCGCTATAAGCAGTGTTATAAATACTCATCTTCACCCAGCCCTTCTTATCCTGATATGCAAGTGCTGCAGCCTGTTGCGCATCCACATATGATCGGAAATCTGCTGCTGTTAACCATGGATCATCAGAGCAACGAATAGAACCTGAAATGGCATCAAACAAACCTGGCTCAAATTGACTAAAGTGGCCACACTCAATCAATTTCATAACACGTTTAAAATCGTCATCACTATCAATAATAACGTTCGGATTGTAATGCCCACGCACTTTTGCCACTTCATCAGCCGTTAATCCAAATAAGAAGAAGTTCTCATCGCCGACCTCTTCTCGAATTTCAATATTAGCACCGTCTAGCGTACCAATGGTCATCGCGCCATTCATCATGAATTTCATATTGCCAGTGCCAGAAGCTTCTTTTCCTGCGGTAGAAATTTGCTCGGATAAGTCTGCTGCTGGGGCAATCACTTCCATGGCTGAAACACGATAGTTCGGGAAGAAAACCAATTTTAATTTATTACCAACATCAGGGTCATTATTTACGACATTGGCAACATTATTTACCAACTTAATAATTTGCTTTGCCATATAATAGCCAGGTGCAGCTTTCCCACCAATCAGTACACAGCGATTTGTCCAATTCTCAATATCACCACGTTTGATGCGATCATACAAATGAATCACGTGCAATACATTCAACAATTGACGCTTGTACTCATGAATGCGTTTCACCTGAATATCAAACATCGCATCAGGGTGAAATGTTACCCCACAAACTTCCTCAACCACCGCTGACAGACGTTCTTTATTGGCATATTTACATGCGCCCCAATTTTTACGAAATGATTTCTTATCTGCCAAAGGTGCAAGTTGTTTCAATTCGTCCAATTGTGTAATCCAACCGTCACCAATATTTTTAGTGATCAATTGGCTTAACGGTTTGTTACACCATGCCATCCAGCGACGCTGGGTCACGCCGTTGGTTTTATTGTTGAATTTTTCTGGCCATAAGGCGTAGAAATCAGAAAACAGTCCCTTAACCAGTAAATCAGAGTGAAGTTGCGCCACGCCATTCACCGAGAAGCATCCAACAATCGCCAAATAGGCCATGCGTACTTGTTGAACATCACCTTCTTCAATGATGGACATGCGGCGTTGACGCTCCACATCTCCTGGCCATTTTTTAGCCAGCGCTTTTAAAAAGCGCGCATTAATTTCATAAATAATATCCAATACACGTGGTAGCAAACGACTGAATAAATGAACAGGCCAGCGTTCCAAGGCTTCAGGCAGCAATGTATGATTGGTATAGGCCATTGTTTTGCTAGTAATTGCCCAAGCTTCATCCCATTCAAGGCGGTAGTCATCCATCAAAATACGCATCAACTCAGCAACCGATACCGTTGGGTGCGTATCATTTAATTGGAAAACATTCTTTTTTGCAAACTGGCTGAAATCTTCACCATGCTCAGTCACCCACTGACGCAATACATCTTTGATACTCGCCGATGCTAAGAAATATTGCTGACGCAAACGCAATTCCTTGCCATTTTCACTGGCATCATTGGGATAAAGTACCATTGAAATATGTTCTGCCTCATTCTTCTCAGCCACAGAGCCTGCATAATCCCCTGAATTGAATTCACCGAGATCAAATTCATCCGTGGCTTCCGATTTCCACAGACGAAGCGTATTTACCGTGCCATTTTTAAAGCCTGGAATAGGGGTATCAAAAGGGACAGCCAATACATCGTGTGAGCCAACCCAGCGACAACGTAAATTACCATGATCATCATGGTAGTATTCGCTGTGCCCACCAAAATGAATGCGTTGCGTGTATTCAGGGCGCTCAATTTCCCAAACATTACCATTACGCAACCAATGATCAGGCTCTTCCAGTTGATACCCATCCTCAATTGACTGACGAAACATGCCATATTCGTAACGTATGCCGTAACCAGTTACAGGCAGTTGTAAGGTTGCACAGCTATCGATAAAACATGCTGCCAAACGCCCCAAACCACCATTTCCTAAGCCTGCATCTTTTTCCATTTCAATTTTTTCTTCGAGTTCTAAACCAAGCATATGCAAAGCATCGGTGGATTCTTTATCCAAACCAAGGTTTAAAATGGCATTGCCCAAAGCGCGACCCATTAAAAATTCTAAAGATAAATAATAAGCGCGTTTACCATCTTGCTCTTCATATGCGTCTTTGGTGTTCTTCCAGCATTCCATCAAATGATCACGGATCGTAAAAGCAACGGCTTGATATTTATAATGTGCAGCTCGACTGGTCGTATGTTGCCCCAATGTTCGCAAGTAGTGCCGCTGAATACCCTTTACCAAATCAGCACTTGTTTTGCCGACACATGGCACATCTGTAATATCATGCAAAACTACATCGTTGTTCTTTTTCATCATCGTGACTACCTCGGGAAAATATCTATGACACCCTTTTTTTTATTTCGTATCCTGTCACCAGCGTACCCCAAGTCAATCTGGGTTCAGTATTGTTTTTTTTATTTTTAGCTTGTTAGGGTTTTATCCATATTTCCTTCAATGGCATGAATTTGATTGCCTAAGCCAATCGCATCTTCAATATCAATCTGAAAAGCTAGGCCGCAGCCAGATTCTTTTTCAAATTCACCAACATCAGATATCTTTTCAAGCACCTTTCGGCTTAAATGCTCTTCAACAATAAACATCAATATATTGCGTTGTGCTTCAAGATTTAAACCAAAAAAAGTTTGTTGAGGGTTCAAGCCTTCACCTCTGGCATCTGAAACAATCGTCGCACCTGTGGCTCCAGCTTGCCTCGCTGCAAGCATGATTTGATCGGTTTTGGTATCTTCTACCATGGCAATAATAAGTTTAAATTTCATGCTTTCCCCCATTGTAATAAATGCTTCATTATTTCTTTCCTTTTTGACATTTTTCCATAAAACTTGATATTTGTGCATACAGTAAAACACTGATAATAGGAAAAACACTGGCAAAAGCGATCAGTCCAAACCCATCAACCATCGGATCACGCCCAGGAATTGTGCTTGCCAAGCCAAGCCCTAGTGCCGCCAAGAGTGGTACTGTAACGGTTGAAGTGGTCACTCCTCCAGAATCATAGGCCAGTGGAATCATGCTTTTGGGGGCAAAAAAGGTTTGAATGATAACCAATATATAAGCAATAATAATAAACACCCATAAAGGCTCACCTGTCACAATGCGAAAGCAACCAATAGACACACCAACCGCAACACCCAGTGCTACAGCAATGCGCAGACCCAATGCTGAAATAGAACCAGCTGAAATTTCATGTACTTTAAAGGCAACAGCAATCAATGCAGGCTCAGCAAGCGTCGTGGCAAAACCAATCGAAAAACCAAATAAATAAACCCAGCCATAATCCGACCAAAGATATTGACCAGCCGAGTCCCCATATAAAAAGTATGGGTCAGTTAACTGTTTGGCCATGGCATCTCCCAACGGGAAAATAGCCCCTTGCAAACCTACAAGAAATATTGCTAACCCTATTATGACAAATAATAAACCCTTGAATACTTGTTTGATGTGTGCAATTGGCTGTTTTAATATAACATATTGAAAAAAGAAAAGGGTTAAAATAATAGGCAAAACATCTTTGGTTGTGCTCCATAATAGTAGCAAAAGATGATTGAGAAATTCATTCATATAATAGCCTTGGAATGGAAATTAAATAACTTGTGCATTTAATTTCCATTCTCTTATGGTAACACGATCATGCCATACACCATAACAAAGAAGATTGGCATGAGTGATGCAAGTGCAATAAGACCAAAGCCATCAAGCACAGGGTTTCTTCCCGTAATAGAGGATGCCAGACCGATTCCTAGGGCTGTCACCAGCGGCACAGTAATCGTTGAGGTGGTAACGCCGCCAGAATCATAGGCAATGCCAATAATTTCTTTGGGAGCAAAGGGAGTTAGAAGTTGAATCAGAACATAGCCGCCGATAATCATCACAGGCAATGGCCAGCCACGCAAAATACGCAGTACACCAAGAAAAATTGCCAAACCTACCGATAAAGCCACGCTCATACGTAAACCGTTTGCATAGTCTGACTTGGCAACCGCAGTAGGTTCGATCAATTGCCCCTGTGCGGCAATATCCGCGGCCTTTCCTGCGATAGCAATCAGGGCGGGCTCGGCAATGGTTGTGCCAAAACCAAGAAGAAATGCAAATAATAAAAGCCAGAATAAGCTCCCTTTTCTGGCAAATGAATAGGCAAGTTTTTCTCCCATTGGAAACAGCGCCAGCTCTAGCCCCTGAATAAAAAGTGCCAAACCAAATATCACACAAAGAAAGCCAATAAGCATTTCTGGCAAATTGGGAATAGCTTGCTGTAAAACAAACAATTGAAATACAATAATAACCAACGCAATGGGCGCTAAATCTTGAATCGCTTGCAATATAGGTTTGAGGAATAGCTTAATCTGCTGGGGCACGCGAGTCACCTGCATCCTATCGTATCTAGGTCGTATTATTTGTAACCTTTACCGTGTTGTTTCCCCGTATTGTTATTCGCCCGTTGCAATCCGATCAACCAACTCTTTCACCGTTGGAATAAAACCTTTTTTATAAAAAGGATCTTCACCAAAACGATAAGCGGCATGACCAGCAAACATCAGGTTGTGACCTGGCTCTGGATCATGCGCGACAGCTTGTAATGTTTTTTGAATACAAAAGCTCCGTGGGTCAGCTTTTTTTCCCGTGGTGCCCAGCTCATTGGCAGCCCAATTGGAAAAAGCACATTGCGACAAACAACCCATACAATCCAGTTGATCCTTACGAATTTCTTGGGCTTTATCTTGGCTCACAAAAATCAAAGTGGAATCCGGTGTTGGCAGAGCCTTAGTGAATCCATCTTGAACCCAACCTTCGGCTCGTTGCGCATCATGTTTGGTAACAAATACTTCTTTGTTGCGAACGCCAAACACAAAGCCAGTATCATGGTCACCTGAAACATGATCCATAAAGGCAATTTCGCGATCAGAGCGTTCATACAATTCATGCAAAAAGCTGTTATAAATGGCGGATGAATAGAAACCAGTTGGTGAAAACTTATTCAACTTAATATCACCAGGTTTTAAATTTAATATGCGTTGTTTCCAAATATCAGAAATAGGGCTTTCCTGTGTCAATAATGGGCGTGTGCCATATTGGAATACAATCGGACCAACCGCTGCATTATTCAACCAATCGGACCATTCACGTAAAAACCACACACCGCCCGCCATGATAATAGGAACATCATTCAACCCAAATTTATTCATAGTTTGGCGCAGTTCAACAATACGGGGATAGGGCGCTTGTGGTTTTTCAGGATCCTCTGAATTGGAAAGGCCATTGTGTCCACCAGCCAGCCATGGATCTTCATATACCACACCACCCAGCCATTCAGGGTGTTTTTTATAAGAGCGCAACCATAAGGCTCGAAAAGCACGAGCCGATGAAATGATTGGATAGTAATGCACATGATAATGCGCAGCCAGTGGCGCGAGCTTAAATGGCATGCCTGCACCACATGTCACGCCATGAATAATATTGCGAGCTTCATCAAGAACACCTTTTAAAATGCGCTCTGCACCACCCATTTCCCACAAAACATTCATGTGGATGCGACCATTTCCTGCCGCAACCTCATGGGCAATCTGGGCTTGTTTGATACCACCAGCAATACCTTGCGCAACCAGCTCTTCAAATCGAGCTTTACGACTTTTACCCTTATACACTGTTCGAATGATGTTGCCTTGCGCATCAATATCATCGGCATTCACTGCCGAAAATGTTCCGATACCACCAGCTTTGGCCCACGCACCTGTCGTTTCGCCTGTAGAAACAGCAACACCTTTACCACCTTCAATAAGAGGAAGTACTTCTTTGCCGGATAAGGTCATGGAGGGTAAGTTAAATGACATGGAGTTCCTTTTTTCTTGATCTGCCCATTGCAGATACAAGGCACTAAGTGATATTCAGCGATGAGTCTAAAAGCAATATTCTGCATCGCAAGTTTCATGCCCTTTTCTTGAATATTTGGTGCCTCGAGTGCATCCGCATAGTCTCAATAAAGCTATATTATCAAACAAGTGAAATCATAAATCATTGAAAAGTACCGTCAAAAGTACCGTCACTTTTAAATCTACCCCCCCTATTGTCTACCCACAGCTTTAACCATCAGTATGTTTTTCCATCAGTCTTGCCTTGTGCTGCTGCTACTGTGAGCGTTTTAATTTCTGCTATGGTTATGCCATCACGCACGCAATCAAATCCACCTGCCAGACTTTCTTGGATCCCTGTTTTATGTGAACGGATTAGCCGCATTGCTTCAATATCATTAAATATTGAATTTGGGGCACGCATCGAAACGCGGTCATCCTCACCAAGTGAGAAAACAACACCATGCGAAAGTGCATCAATCATGAACCGTGCCGCACTCATAATAGCACCGTTCCGAAATCTTCCACCTCTATATCTTTGACGTTATCCGCACACCTTGGCGATATGTCACTTTTAACCGTGACGGCGTGACAATCGTTATATACCAACGTTTTTTGATTGCTTTGAAGCGTGACGTTGTCGGTGCTGTCACTCTTTGAAAGGTCTGTTTTTTGTTGCTGTGTATAGCTTGTCACGCCGTCACGGTCTGAAACACAGTAGCGGGTAAACGCATCAGAAAACATCTCTAAGCTGTAGCCTTTCAACCTGTCACCATTCGGTAAACGCAGCGTGCTTGAATGTATACCAAACATCTTCAAACGACCTGCCAACTTGTTGGGTGTGATAGGTCTACCCTTAGACCATTCGCCACAAGGTCGATCATCAATAGCCACCAATAAGCTACACAATCTTTGTGAGGACAAACGCCCCACGCGCTGTTCTTGGTAGATGGTTTGTATGTCTTTTAATAAAACAGTGTCTATTGATTCGCTTTCCTCTACTTCGTCACGAATCAAAACGGCTGCCAGTCTCGCTCTATCGCCCCATTCGCATAGCTCCGCAATGGCAAGCAAGGGCTGCCAGTTGTCGTTAGCTCTATCATCTAGGCCGCTAATAAAATCAGGGTCACTATTGAAGCACTTGGTAAAGTTATCATTACCCCACCGAACACACCGCCGCTGAACATCATCAAAGCCGCCACGATCAAGCCTAAGCCGCTCAACTTGTTCATGCGGGAGCTTTCTACGCAATGGAAAGATAATGCTTCTATCTTCCAGTGTATCGCGTTGGCTGCCTATTCCTGATATTACCTTAGGGCACCATGTACTAAATTGCCTTGGTTCATGCGAATCACCTTCGCAACGAATGACAAACGCCCCTTTTTTGGTATGGCCTGAATTTATCACCCCCGCCACTTCCTCATTGTTTTTAAGGAAAGTATCCGCTTCGTCAATCAATAAAGTGGGCTTCCACTTTTCGATAGCACGGTATACAACCGCTGGTGATATATTCCCAGCCGCTAAGGGTCTCTTCACTAAAGCTTGAAACAACGTAAGCGTGGTAGTTTTGCCACACCGCTTTTCAGGCGAAGTAAGCATAATCATGGGGCTGAAGCCCCCTGCATCATGCACATAAGTATTAAGAACCCATAAGGCCGCCACCTCGGGCGCATGGTCTGGCAATATCGCATAACGGTTGAATATGCTTACAATCTCATTAAGCAATACCTTACCATCAACGACAACATCCCAAGGCTCTATATCGGGGAATATGTCGCTTTCGCTATTAGTTTCTTTCCTTCCAGCCTTTACCAAGGAATCAAGCGTGCTTGCCCTTATGCCTAAAGCCTCCGCTTCGCTTGATCTTACTTGGTCATATTCAATTAAAGACAGCTCAACCAGTCTTGTAATTATATCGTTGTGACTGTTGCCTTTTTCTTTTGGCGTGGTGTCGTTATTGGCTACGGTTTCTCCGTCCCCAACTTTGGGGGCATCAACATTATCAATCATTAACGTTTCTGGATTTAGAGCATTAGCAATTCCAGCCGCCACAATTTCAAGCCCATGTTCTGTGTGTATGTCATTCCAGTCCACGCTAGAGCCTGCTGCTGCTGCTGGTAAGGCAATCACCCCGCCAACAATCAACGCCGCCTTAGTGGCTGCTTCAAGACCTGTATTGACGCTACTTTTCTGGTCATTATCCGCTGCAAAAACAAGCCGAACCTTTGGCTTTTTAGCACTAAAATGTTGAGCTACTTTGTGTATGTTCCCAGCATCAAACGCCACCGCTATATGGTGCCCTGTGGCTTCGCTAATCGTTGCGCCCGTTGCATACCCTTCACAAATAACAATGCAATCAGGCATTGCGCGATCATCTCCCGTCATAGGAAAATACCCGCCGCTTTTCTTGCCTCCCTTAGTAAATAGCTTAACCCCATCTTTAGAAATACTTTGTAAGCTGGATATGATCCCATCAATACAAACTGGAATAAGCAACCGCCCCTTCCCATCATCACGAATGCCAAAGGGTTGCACGCCTTTGCGCTTTAAATATGGATGTGCATCACTGGCAGGGCTTGCAGCATCCCACGTGGCTTGTGCTTGTTCTGCTGCCTCTTTCTGCTGCTTGGCTGTTGCTTGTTGTCGCTCTACTTCCTCGCCTGCATACCTAGCCTTTCGCGCTTCTTTTTCCTGTGCCGTTGGTGGCATGTAATCAGCATCAACCCAGCCCATGAGCGCATCAATTGCCGCCGCTGTCGCTTTAAAATCAGCATGGCCACCTATCTTTCCAATCAATGCAAAGCCATTACCTGCACCGCATTGACTGCATATATGCGAGCCGCTGCCGTCTTTATCGTCAAACCTAAAGCGATCAACGCCACCACATACGGGGCAAGCTCTATGCTTTCCATCCAAGCATGCAGCATCAACCCCAAAGCGTGAAAGTATCTCGCCCCATCTTCCCTGTGCGCGTTCTTTCGTATTGCCTCTATAAATAGTGTTCATGTTGAACCTCATTTATAAAAAGCGAAAAGACATTATGCGCAGCCTCCGCAAGATATAGCTCACTAAATAGAAGCACTACCGAACCAGACGGATAGTCTAAGGCTTTTGCATCTTCATAGCTGGCACCATGAACCGCGCATAAATCGGAAAGGTTTGCTGCTAAATCAATCATGCCTAAGGTTGGATTATCCGAACACATCCGAACACCAAAACCAAAGGGGTGGAAGGGGTTCACCATTGCTGTTGTTTGCTGTCCTGCTGCTTGTAGTGAGTTTGATAGCTTCATGACTGCGTACCTTGAGTAGCAACCCAAACCATGAATTTACTGTATGCGTATTCACACAAATAAACATCCGCACCAAAACCTAAACCAGTAGGAAGCATCACCACCGACCCGTTAGCATATTCGATACGCAGACCATCCGCATGGTTTACATTATGAAGCTGGCAAAGGTCGCTAAGATTCGCAGCAAGCTCTTGACTGCCCGCTATATCGCCGTATGAGCCAATACGAACACCTTCGCCAAAGGGTTTAAAAACATCATGCTTGCTCATGCTTCACCCCCAGCTTGCAATGCTTCCTGACTGCAATTTGCGGCGTTGCCTGCATCATCTGAAATCAAATAACCAATACTACACAACCCAATAATAGTAGTTTTATGCTTTGAATCACTGGCAAGTGCTTGGATGGCATTAAACAGTGCGCTTGCTTGTTCATGGTAAATCATCGCAAGCGAAGCGGTGTCGATTCCATCATTGATTATTTGTTGTTTTGTTTTCTGGGCGGATTTGCCCTGTGGTTTTGCGTTCATGATTGAACCTCTTGACGTAAATTCCAACCGTCAGGGCTGTCAAACACTGGCGGCAGGTGAATGGGGTTGACAGACCGCGTCAAGGAAACGGCGTGCAAAAGCACCCCCAAACACCCACCATGAAGTGAACGCTTGAATATGGACATAAAAAAACCACCTAAAAGTGGTGGTTGAATCCACCTTAACAACGAGCTGTCAAACCCGACCAAGCTATTGCTTGATGTCCGCAAGCTTACGCCCTCGGACTGCTTAGGGTCAAGTGCATGGGTGCCTAGCATGACTTTGCCCCAAGTTCTTCAATAAGATTGCGAATGTCTTCGACACGCCACGCGCTGGTACGTTCTGATAGCTTGATAGGCTTGGGGTAGCGGCCTGCTGCCACGCCTTTATACCATATTGTTTTTGATACTGGGATGTGCTGCAATACTTGCGGCAGTCTTAAAAACCCCGTGTCCATCATGTTGTTACATTTTTCTTTTTTCATTATTCGCCCCTTTCGGTAGGTAGTTGGTCAGCGTGTTGCGTTGCTGTCCGTAGGCGAACTTCTAGCGATTAGGGGTGGACGTAAGCGCCCTGTCTCTTTTTATTTATTTCAGTTATCCTTTTTTTAATTGAGGAAAACATAAGCTTTGAAGCTGGGTAACGCGGCTCATTACCTATCAAAATTGAATCAATAATAATGTAACTATCATCAAGTTCAATCTCCTTAATTTCACCGCTTACTTTTTCCAAGCCTAATCCCCGCCACACTTTTTTTGCAGATAGTCGCCTTATTAGCATGGCTTCAATCATTTTATTTAAATCGTAAGAGTACCAAGCCTTCGACATTCCCTTGGCTTTCCTGCCGTTCCTTTTGCTTATCGCAGGGGAAATTTTTATCGCCGCTTGGCACTGTGTGATACAAGCAATGGCAGCTGTATATTCTTTACCATATTCAATGTGGCGCTCTGCATATTTGCAACAAGCTAAAATGGTAATAGCAGACATGATACCTAAAGAGGGGGGCTTCTTATTGGCATCCGTAAGCGGAAGGCATATAGACATATAGCCATGAGGACCAAGGCTTGCCGAGCACCTGCAGCTTTCTTCCTTTGCGCCTGCATTATCCAATACCTTGTAGGCCAGTTCTTTTGCGTGTTTTATTTTTAAATCAACCATGTGCAATCCCCTAGACTTGTGACGTTATCCGCACACCTTGGCGATATGTCACTTTTAACCGTGACGGCGTGACAATCGTTATGTACCAACGTTTTTTGATTGCTTTGAAGCGTGACGTTGTCGGTGCTGTCACTCTTTGAAAGGTCTGTTTTTTGTTGCTGTGTATAGCTTGTCACGCCGTC
>JAUZQT010000179.1 GCA_030950825.1 Mariprofundaceae bacterium
AAATAAGGTGCCAGCGTTTCATTCACAACTACAGGGCCAGCGCCAGGGCCACCACCACCATGTGGTGTGGAAAAGGTTTTATGTACATTGATATGCAAGCAGTCAATGCCCATATCACCAGGGCGAGCCACACCCACCAAAGCATTCAAATTCGCACCATCACCATACACCAAGCCACCAGCAGCATGGACGAGTTGGCAGATTTCTTTGATGTCCGACTCAAAAGCACCTGCGGTATTCGGGTTGGTCATCATCAGTGCGGCGGTATCATCATCAAGGTGTTTTTTCAGCTCGGCCAAATCAATACGCCCATCTGCGCCCGATTTTAGTTCTACACAGTGCATACCACACAGTGCTGCCGACGCAGGGTTGGTTCCATGTGCAGAATCGGGAACAAGCACCTTTTTGCGGTGCTGCTGACCGCGCGCATCTAGGCAAGAGCGAATCATCATCAAGCCAGCCAACTCACCATGTGCGCCTGCCGCTGGTTGCAGGGTGACATCCGAAAAACCAGCTATTTCACACAACCATGTTTGCAACTCATAAAGCAATGCCAACACACCTTGCACACTCTTGCTTGGTTGATCGGGGTGAATATGTGCCAAGCCTGGCAGGCGTACCACTTGCTCATTGACGCGGGGATTGTATTTCATAGTACACGAACCAAGCGGATAAAAGCCCGTTTCAATGCCGTGATTCCATTGCGACATGCGAACAAAATGCCGCACCGTTTCAGGCTCGGATAAACCGGGGATATTCGCTGTTCCCTTGCGTGAAAAGGCGTTTAATTCAGTAGAAATCTCACCTTGGACACCAGGCAGGCTGATGGATTCAGCTGCTTCATGGACATGCTCAAATAATAAGGGCTCTTCATGCTGGATGCCACCAACTGCGGAGTATGTATTGGAACATTGAAATTGGCTCATCGTACCGCCTCCAGTGCTGCCAGATAATCTTGAATATCGGCAGCTTCAATCATTTCAGTGGTGGTGACGAGCAAATGATTGGAAGCCCTGCTTGCATCCAACTGCTCCAGCGGAATGCCTGCAAAAATATCGCGCTTGCCTGCTTCATCCAAAAATGCATCGCGCTGCTTTTGATTCGTAAAACTCAGCACGGTTTCATTGTAGTGTGCGCCCTGCGCAGCACGCACATGCACAGGCAACGATGAAACCAGTTTGTGTAGCGCAGCAGCCGAGCGTTGCGCCACAGTTTTTAGCCCTTCATCACCCATCAGGGTCATATAAGTCGCCGCCGCAGTACACATCAGGCCCTGATTCGAGCAGATATTGGATGTGGCTTTTTCGCGGCGAATATGCTGTTCGCGGGTGGATAAGGTCAGCACAAAACCACGTTTACCATCAGCATCTGCCGTCAAGCCACATACGCGCCCTGGCATTTGACGTACAAATTTTTGTTTGCAAGTAAATAGCCCCAAGTGAGGACCGCCAAAACCCATCGGAATGCCCAACGATTGCCCTGAACCCACGGCAATATCCGCACCCATCGCACCAGGTGATTCAATCAAAGCAAAGGCTGTGGCATCGGAGAAAGCCACCACCATCAGGCATTTAGCGGCATCACATGCTACCCGCAATGGTGCTAAATCGTACACCGAGCCATAAAAATCAGGATATTGCACAATCACACAGGCTGTTTTCTCATCAATGCTAGCAATGACTGCATCCAAATCTGTGGCAAAACCACCCTGTTTGTTCCCCATAAGGACTTCAATATATTCACCATCAAGGCGGGATAAATAATTTTGTGTGACCGCACGATAACGCGGATTCACCGAGCCAGCCATGACAACACGGGACTTGCGCGTCACACGCCGTGCCATCAAGGCTGCTTCAGCTGTTGATGTTGCCGCTTCGTACATTGAAGCATTGGAGACATCCATGCCCGTTAAACGCGCAATCATGGTTTGAAATTCGAATAATACCTGCAAGGTTCCTTGCGAAATTTCTGGCTGATAGGGCGTGTATGCAGTAAGAAACTCGCCACGAGAAATCACATAGTCCACCACCGCAGGCACAAAGTGGTGGTAGGTGCCACCACCTAAAAAACAGCGGGTATTGCCTGCATGGCGGTTTTGTTCCGATGCCTTGGTGAACTTGCGCACAATCGCAGCTTCAGATAAAGCCTCTGGCAAATCCAAGCTACCTTCTTGCAGATGAAACTCGCTGGCAATATCAGCAAATAAATCACGCATCGTATCCATATCCATGCTTTTCAGCATATTGGAACGATCCGCATTGGTATGGGGTAAAAATCTCATATTTTAACTCACAAACCACCGATACAAAAGGGCAAAAAGACAAGCTGAAATTTGCAAGTTATTAAATCCTCATTCCTTAGTGTGCCTAGTGGTGAATTATTCGTAGCACTTGAATAACAAAGTAGCTATTCAGTATGGTTATAAAACAGCCTTAGCTGAATCGTCACCAATTATTGTAACTATTCAGATTACTGCTGATTTGTTCGAGAACAAGAAACAAAAGCAGAGTTTGCTCCTGCAAATGAGCATTTTGTGACGTAGTTATCGGACAAATCAGTGGTGAGCTGGATAGTTATCAATTATTCTTCTAAAAAGACGGCATACTCATGGTCGGACATTAGTTCATCGCTATTGCCTGACATTTTCACCTTGGCAATCCAACCATTGCCATAAGGGTCGGTATTCAGCTTTTCATGCTCCGCTTCAAGCAACGCGTTGACTTCAATGACTTCACCAGCCACAGGCGCATAAATATCAGAGACGGCTTTCACCGATTCAACAACCGCATAGGCTTCGGCTGCATCTAGGTTGCGCCCGATTTCAGGCAGCTCCACAAACACAATATCGCCCAAAGCCGCTTGGGCATGATCAGAAATACCAAATGTGGCAGTATCACCATCAATGCGAACCCATTCGTGCTCTTTGGTATATTTTAAATTGGCAGAAATTGACATGTTTTCCTCCAGCTATTTTCTTACGTTACTTCGAATAAAAGGTAATGTTGTGCGTTCGGCAGAGACTTGTTTGCCACGAATTTCAACCGTGATCGCTCCTGATTCGGCGTGTTCAGGTTTCACGTATGCCAATGCCACACCACCTGCCATCGGCGAATACATACCCGAAGTGATTTCGCCACTTTCAACGCCACCAACAAACACCTTGTAATGCTCACGCGGAATACCACGCCCTGTCAGTTTGATGGCAATCAGGCGTTTTTTCGCACCTTCACCTTTGCGTTTTTCAACCGCCTGTTTACCAATGAAGTCACTTTTATCCAGCTTGGTAATCCACATCAGCTTGGCTTCAACAGGTGTCACTGCATCAGATATTTCATGACCATAAAGTGCATAACCCATTTCTGTACGCAACATGTCACGCGCCGCCAAGCCTATGGGCACAGCCCCGTTTTCAAGCAAAGCCTTCCACATACTCACTGCAAAACTATTCGGGATATAAATTTCGAAACCATCTTCACCCGTATAACCTGTACGTGAAATAATACCGCCAGAAGTACTCCCATTAAGGCCAATCTTACCCCGAGCAAACCTGTAATAAGCAATGCTTTCCAAGTCTATATCAATCAGTGCCTGCAATGCAGCTTGGGCTTTTGCGCCTTGCAGCGCCAGCAGCGTAGTGCCATCGGAATCATCAGTAACGGTCACTGAAAATTTTACAGCCTGTTGCTGCAAATGTGCCACATCTTTATGGCGATTGGCCGCATTGATGCATAAATAATAGGCTTTATCGGATATTTTATAGGTGGTAATATCATCAATAAATGTGCCCTGCTCATTCAATAGCGCAGAATACTGAACCTGCCCATCCACAAGTTTGGATACATCATTGGTGCTTACATATTGTAAAAATGCCAAGGCCTCTTTACCTTCAATGCGCACTTGCCCCATATGGGTAATATCAAATAGACCCGCTTCGCCTTCACGCACGGCGGTATACTCTTTCAGCGCACCATTTTTGTATTGTACGGGCAGATCATAACCCGCAAACGGCACGATTTTTCCACCCAATGCTACATGTTCATCATACAGAGGTGTTCTTAATAATGTACTCATGCTTCATCACCCACATGAACTTTAAAGGCCTGAATGGTGTTGGCGAGCAACATCGTGATGGTCATCGGCCCAACACCGCCAGGGACAGGCGTAATCCATGCGGCACGTTTGGCAGCTTCTGAAAAGTTCACATCACCTGTTAAAGAACCATTGTCCAAGCGATGAATGCCGACATCAATCACCGTTGCCCCCTTTTTAATCCATTCACCCTGAATCAAACCCTGTTTACCCGCCGCTGCAACCACCATATCGGCGCGTTCAATATGGCTTTGCAGGTTTGTTGTGAAACGATGGCACACCGTGACAGTCGCACCAGCGAGTAACAGCTCCATGGCCATGGGGCGACCGACAATGTTGGAAGCCCCAACAATGACCGCTTCTTTACCA
>JAUZQT010000018.1 GCA_030950825.1 Mariprofundaceae bacterium
TACTGAGCTTGTCGAAGTACGAGGATCCATTGATAAACACGCCAATTTTATAATGGATTCCCAATACAGTTGGGTTGCTGAGCTTGTCGAAGCAGGGATGGCGTTTTTTAGAGCCTCATTGAGTCGCTTGTGCGCATGACAATGCCCTTTCAGTGGCTCGGTACACAGCCCTATGAAGCTATGTGGGAACGACTTAAACATCGAGCGGGCCTGTTGGCTTTGGGGCAAAAGGATGAACTTATCTGGGCTTGCGAACATGAGCCTGTGTACACCACTGGAAAACGTGCCATTGATAACAGCCAGACGCAGTCACTTGGAAATATTGCCCATGGAAATGCTTCCAATATTGCTCTTCCAGCGCCATTCATTGTGACTGATCGTGGGGGCGAGACTACCTTTCACGGAACGGGGCAAATTATGTTGTACCCCATCATTCACCTACGCAAGCGCGCTTTAAGTGTTCGAAACTATATTCATATACTGGAACAATCGGCTATTCAGACACTGGCCCAATATGGCATTGTTGCTGAACGGCGTTGTAGTTTGCCTGGCGTGTGGACCAATGAAGGTAAAATCGTTGCGCTGGGGATTCGTATTTCCCAAGGTGTGGCATACCACGGCATGGCCATGAACATATCGGTGGACATGAAATATTTCGATGCCATTAAGCCCTGCGGTCTGGAAAGAAAAGCCGTGAATATGCACGATATTCAAAGCGAGACACCTCCGATGTACCAGCTTGCCCAAGCTTGGGCCGAGCAATTGGATTCACTGCTGAATAGTGCGGGTTAAATCTGCCAATGCTTTAATGAGACCTTTATATTTAAATGGTTTTGCAATCACGCCATCCACATCAAGTTGGCCTAATTTTATCATCACATCTTCCCGTGGCTCGCCCGAACATACAATAACAGGGACTTTTAAGCCTTTCTTACGCAGTTTTTTCAATACTTGAGGCCCACTCATTTGCGGCATTGACATATCCAAAATAACAAGATCAATATCCGATTGATGCTTGGCGAAATATTTCACAGCAGCGCTTCCATGCTCAAAGGCCTGCACAAGATAGCCTGCATGGGATAAAAAACTTTCCAATATGTGGCGAACAGCGTCTTCGTCTTCCACAACTAAGACTGTACCCTTTGAAACAGTATCTTTTGAAACAGTATCTTTTAAGGAAGCATTATTTATATCAGAGTTGTTACTATCTTGCACACTATCAGCATCATTCTGATTCTTTTCTTCAAAGCTCTTTTTCTGTGCAGGACAGGGCAGCAATACTGAGAAAGATGTCCCGATATCGACCTCACTATCACAACGAATGGCACCTTGATGAGTTTTAATAATACCCAGTACAGCCGACATGCCAAGGCCGCGCCCTGTAAATTTTGTCGTATAAAAAGGGTCAAAAACACGTGCCTTAACGTCACTACTCATGCCGCAGCCATTATCACGAATCGTTAATTGCACAAAATCTAGGTTTTCAGGCAAATGATCAAAATATGCCGTCTCAAACCACGCACGATCTATGTTTATACGCTTTCCACTGACATGAATCTTGCCATCATTGCTACCAATAGCCTCACGTGCATTGATCAGTAAATTCATCATAACCTGTTCCAACTGCATCACATCAGCCCGCACACATGGAAGCTTATCATCCAGCTCAAAACTCATGGTAATATGCTGTGGTATGGTGACTTGTAACAAATGACCCAGTTCTTCAAAGAGTTGTTTTAGGTCAACCCAAGTTATTTCATTTTTCCCCTTGCCTGCATAAGCCATGAGTTCCCGGCATAAACCTGCACCACGTGCGCCAGCTGAAGTAATTGCCGCCAGCGATTTTCTATTTTCTGAATTATCATCCAGATCAATACCCAACAATTCCACATTTCCCATCACAACGGTTAGAATATTATTGAAATCATGCGCAATACCACTGGCCAAAACGCCGAGTGATTCAAGGCGTTGGAGGTGTTCCATCTGCGCTTGCAGATCACGTTCACGGGTTATATCGCGCTGAATGGCCACAAAGTGTGAAATATTACCATAACTATCAAAAATGGGCGCAATAGCTTGCTCTGCTTGATAAGTGGATCCATCTTTACGGCGATTGATAAAGACATCTTTCCAGAGTTTCCCATCCATCAAATCAAACCACATACGCTCATAGTAGCTTGCGCCATATTCACCACTTTTCAAAATTTTAGGGTTTTTACCAATCACTTCTTCTCGTTTATATTGTGTTATGCGATGAAAGGATGAATTGACATATTCTATTTTTCCCAAGGGGTTGGTGATCAAAATCGCATCTGAAGCCTGATTCACAACAGCTGCGAGTAAGTGCATTTCACTCTCCGATCGCTTGCGTGATGATAGATCACGCAAAAAAACCAAGAAGTTATCTTGTTCATTAAGCTCCTCAAACTCGCTTGTCCGCGTGAATACCATATAATCACTCTGAAAAGGACAAACCTTTAACTCTAAAGGAAAAGTCTTACCATCATAGCCTTCACCCACACACTCACGCAGCGTTTCGGATAAAACCGTAAGATCAAAACCATCCAAGCTACCGACGTTATCTTTTACCACATGCCCTGGTGGATAAAGGTGTTTTAGAATATTTTCATTTTGAAGCTCTTCCATCGTTCGACCAAACATCTTCCGTGCGGTCTTGTTGGCACTGATCACCTGCCCTGTTTTATTGACCGTCAACACACCATCTGGAACATGATTAAGAATAAGCTGCACCCGCCGCTCGCGCATCGCCCAAGTTTTTTCAAGCGCTTCAAATTCATTAGCAATTTCCCCAAATTCATCGCCGCGCTTGATGGGTATAGCTTTGTTATTTTCTGTGCCACGATGCAAATGCCGAATTGCAGCCAATAAAGAATCAAGCGGATTTAAAACTTGGTATCTTAATAAAAGCCATACGGCAGCCAGCAAAATAAAGGCAAACAGTATTGAAAAAATCACCGACTTATCGTGAATGTTTGCAATACGAAATTCTGCGGCTTGGGTTGACAAACGAATATAAAAAATACCGCGTACGGGATTATCTTCATAGCCATGGCAGCTC
>JAUZQT010000180.1 GCA_030950825.1 Mariprofundaceae bacterium
GTTTGGCTCTCTGCTTGGTGCTAGTTGGACTGACTTAACAGCATTAGCAGCGTTGGGGGCGCTGGCAGTAGTTCTGCTTCGTTTTGCTGGTGAAGATAGCTATCTACAGCGCGTGATGTTTTATCTGGCACTGGCACTGGCGGTGGTACCTGCTATTCATGCAGTAGGCATTGTGCTGGTGTTCGGCATGTTGCTATTGCCTGCACTGGCGGCATGGCAAGGTGAACGAAATGGCCCGGTATGGCAGGCATTGCTGGTCGCCATAGCTGGCGCAGTTCTTGGTGTGTTCGTAGCTGAATATCTTGACCTGCCACCTTCATCAAGCGTAGTGCTGGCTCTGTTTGTCTGTGGGTTGCCCATGTTTGTATGGAATATCAGAAAATATTCTTAAAAGTTAAGGAACTATTCAGCTCACTATTGATCTTATCCAGTATATTTATTTACTTCGACAAGCTCAGTAAACAGGGTGCTAAATAGTTACAAGTTAAACCTAGGAGGTTGTCCGAGGTTAAAAAGATTCACCCTTTGCTATATCTTCAAAGCGGGTGTATTTACTTAAGAAAGCCAAACGCACTGTGCCCGTTGCACCATTGCGCTGCTTGGCAATAATAATCTCGGCCAAGCCCTCATTTTCAGGCTTTTTATTGTACACTTCATCACGATAGATAAACATAATAATGTCAGCATCTTGCTCAATCGCGCCAGATTCGCGCAAATCAGACATCATCGGGCGCTTATCAGCCCGTGATTCAAGCGAGCGATTCAGCTGTGATAATACAATCACAGGCACATCCAATTCTTTTGCCAAGGCCTTTAAAGAGCGTGTCATTTCAGATATTTCTTGATCACGGCGATCAGCCCCAGCTCTTCCAGACATCAATTGTAAATAGTCAATCAGCACCAAATCCAAACGTTTGGCTTCGCGTTTTAAACGCCTACATTTTGCACGCAGCTCCAATACTGAAATTGATGGCGTGTCATCAATAAATATTTCAGCTTCTGCCAAAGATCCACTGGCTGTCGCCAAGCGTCGCCAGTCATCCGCAGAAAAACGACCCGTACGCAAATTCCCCATATCAACGCGCGCTTCCACAGCCAACATACGCATGGCAATTTGTTCTGCACCCATTTCCAGAGAAAAAATAGCGGCAACACGTGGTTCATCCGAGCGAATTGCGGCATTTTGTGCCAAGTTCATTGAAAAGGCTGTTTTCCCCATGGAAGGACGCCCAGCCACAACGATTAAATCGCCTCGCTGCATACCCGAAGTTAATTCATCAAGGTCTTTAAAGCCTGTCGCAACGCCCGTAACGGCCTGCTGATTGGCATAACGATTTTGCAATTCATTATAAGCATCAGCCATCAGGCTGCCTATTTTGCTAAAGGTTGGGCGTGATTGATTAAAAGCTTCCGCCACATTCAGCATGCGCGTTTCAGCACGATCCAAATGATCAACTACTGCACAGGCTGTATCCTCATAAACATCCTGAGAAACACCACTGCAAACCGAAAGTAATTGCCGCAAAACGGCACGCTCGCGTACAATCTGAGCATAATGGCGAACATTGGATGCCGTGGGTACTGAAGTAACCAAACGACCAAGGTAGGCTTCACCACCACAGGCATCCAAATCGTTATTGAGCACCATTTGATCCTTGACCGTGAGTGCATCAATGGGCTGATGGTGCGCCACCAAATGCTCAATACAGGAAAAAATTTTGCGATTGGCATCAATGTAAAAATGATCCGATAAAAGAATGCCCTCAAGTCGTTCATAGGACTCGGCATCCAACATGATGCCACCCAATACAGCACACTCAGCATCGGATGAGTGCGGCGGGATTCTCTCCCGCAAGCCGGGTTCGCTATGTTGTGTGCTATATTCCATGACTTAAACTTGCAACGCCATTGTAGGCGAAGAGCATGTGGGAAATGCACTCTCCAGCACGTCATATACGCAAGGCTGATTTAAGGTTATAAAAAAATATCTCAGCACTTTTAAAAAGCCCATGCGTATATGTAATTCATACATCTTACAAAAATATAGAACAGGTTTACAGGCTTTCAGCCTCAACCTTAATACTCATATCAGCGGTTATATCTGGATGCAAACGAACACGAAATACATGATCGCCCACTGACTTAATATGTTCATCCAATAAGATATAACGACGCGCAACGTCATAACCAGCATCATTGAGAAGGCCAGCCAATTCAGTGGTGCTTACTGAACCATACAGATGTTTACCATCTGATGTCGCACGGATAACAGAAATATCAAGTTCTGTCAGTTTAGCGGCAGTCGCTTTCGCCTTGCTCAAATCATCCAGATGCTTGGCTTCAAGCACCACACGACGACGTTCAAATACTTTACGATTGCCATCATTGGCAACAATAGCCTTTTCTTGTGGCAACAAGAAGTTGCGGCCATAACCTGGCTTTACACTTACTTCATCACCAACATTTCCTAGGCCATCAACGCGTTCCAATAGAATCAACTGCATTACTATCCTCCGAGTGTCGGGTTCTCGTTCCGACGATAATCAAACCAAATATCCAACAGACCCAAAATAATGAAGGGAATCACTATCATGAACCAAATAAACAACAATACATACATCATCGTGATAACAATTTGTAACTCACGTGACTTCAACCACATATGCGCTACCGCAATACCCTGCACCGATAACACGCCTGCCAGCATCAATGCCAAGCTGGCAGCCAAATACTGTAAAGACCCTGCATCAATATTTGCCAATATTAAGCTTAACATCAATGCATAACCTATAGGCTTAGCAAAACGCAGTTGCAACACGCTTTCAGAAGCGCCTGTATAAAACCCATAACGCAACGCTATTTTTCGAGCCAGCACTATGTTTGACCACCAAACAAGCCACAGACTAAAGGCCATCAGACCAGGCAACGTCCAACTAAGAAGTTGCTGCGTCTGCGCCAGTGTTTTGGGATCTAACTGATCCGCCCCACTTTGTGCTGTGCTACTTTGCATCACTTCAAACATGGGTGCCAACAGCTGGCTCACAAAGTCTTGTAAACTCAAATCTTGAGATTGCGCACCCAACAATAAAGAAACTACAACCGCAACAAGTATAGCGAAAAGCAATTGCGTTGCACTACGGCTCACACCACCAATACGCATCAAATTGTTGGCAGCCAAGGCTGGAAGAACGCAGTAAAACAAAGCAACCATAATACCCAGCAACATATCAAAACCACTGAATACTGTTACGCCCAGTGCAACCAAACCGCTGATTTGCAAGGTATAGCGCATACCGCCACCCATAAAAATAAGCGCAAACAGGGCGGGTGTCAGCATATGCAGTATCACTGCAGCAAACCCAAACAATAAAGCCAGAAATGGTATTGAAGAAAAAAGTATGGGCAACCACACCATCGCGCTCAACATAATCAAAGCCAAGGCTGTGCAGGCTAAGTGTTTTGTTAACAAAAAACGCGCAATAGGCGACAAAGCACGCGGCTCATTCATCATAGTATCACCCTAACTGGATATTGAAGTTACGTGCTAAACAGATCAACTTAGTCGTGATGCAATGGCGTGAACGACAACAATGCCAATACACGTGCACGCTTGATTGCAGTAGTCAGGCCGCGTTGATGCTTTGCACATGTACCAGTCACACGCGAAGGCAAAATCTTATAACGCTCGGTAATGAACTGACCCAACAACACAGGGTCTTTATGATCAATTGTCATGCTCTTATCAGCACAGAACTTACAAAACTTACGACGACGCTGGAAACGACCGCGCGGACCAGCTGCAGGTTTGCGTGCAGGGCGACGATCACCAGTCGCAGCAGGACGACGATCACCAGTCGCAGCAGGACGACGATCACCAGTCGCAGCAGGGCGACGATCAGCAGTCGCAGCAGGACGACGATCAGCAGTCGCCGCAGGGCGTGCATCCGTTGCTACTGGAGCCGCAGTTTTATTTTCTGTTTTTGTTCCTTCTTCACTCATCTTCATCTCTCCTGAGATTTCAAATTTCTGGGTGGCAACCATCTACCCATATTTCAACCTGCCCCCAACGCTGCTCGCCATCACGACTGTAATAACGACGGCGAAGTGTGCCTTCAATGGTTATGACTTGACCCTGACATTTAGCCAGCTTGTCTGCCATTTTTCCCACTGCACGCAACGGCATGGGTTGCTCATCCACCATATTGGCACGCTGTGCGCCCAAATGAGGCCGATGAATCACCAGTGAAGCGACCACTGCCAGACTTCCATCGGGGGTCCATCGCTGGTGAATGTCATCCACACGGCCTTTCAACCGAACCAGATGATCGTATTCAGGCAGAAGCTTCCTCACTGCTTGCGGCAGCTTCAGTCTTTTCTTCTACATTTTTTGTTTCTTTCTGCGCTTCTTCTTTGCTTTCTTCTTTGCTTTCTTCCTTGCCTTCAGTCGCAGTCTCATCAGCAGATGCGGCTTCTTCAACAGGCACAGACTTACGACGCATCAATGGTGATGGCGCATCTGAAAGCTCAGTTAAACGGGTAGTTAAGAAACGCATGATGCGCTCTTCAAGGCGAATGGCATTTTCCAATGCTTCAATGGCTTTTGGTTCACCATCGGTGACCAGTAGCATATAATGCCCACGTTTGCGTTTGGCAATACTATATGCCAATGGGCGTGAACCCCAATATTCGCGTTTCACAATGCGGCCAGAAGCCTTCTCAACACGTTCAACCAAAGCATTGGTCAATTCCTCAGTGTTTTCCTGTGATACGTCAGGATTCACGATAAAAATAGTTTCGTAATACATGGCGCCCTCTCGGTGTACCTTTAAGTACGCCCCGGATATTTGCGCATCCAGAGCAAGGTATGTCTTTGTAGTTTGTAGCTCTTTGCAGTTATCAGCAAAGAGCGCGGCACTATAAGCAGCGCATTACAACTTGTCAAAAAAAACTAACACCGTATTCTCTCGGATTTTTTCAATTCAAGGGCATCATAAAGTGCGGAGTATAGACATGAAAACAATTTTGAAGTATGAAGGCAAAGGTAAAGCCCTTTACAGTACGGAAACGGCGGGTGAACTTATCCAAATCTTCAAAGATGATGCCACAGCCTTCGATGGAAAAAAACATGATGTTATTGCAGGAAAAGGCAAATTAAACTGCGCTATTTCATCTTACTTTTTTGAAGAATTGCACAAAGCAGGCATTCGCTCCCATTATATTCGTCGTGAAAATGATAATGAAATGCGCATTAGAGAATTAGCCATGATGCCTGTTGAAGTCGTTGTACGCAATGTGGCAGCTGGCTCTATTTGTAAACGCCTCGGCCTTGAGGAGGGCCGCACACTAAAGTGCCCGCTCACTGAATTGTTTTATAAAGATGATACTCTGGGTGATCCGATGATCAACACCGAGCACTGTGAGTTATTTGGCTGGGCAAAAACCGATGATGTGCGTGCCATGCGCAAGCTAGCACGCCATGTGAACAAAATTATGTCGGATATACTTGAAAAAGTCGGCATTCGTCTGATTGATTTCAAACTGGAATTTGGGTTGCTTGATGGTCATATTGTATTGGGTGATGAAGTAACACCCGATGGCTGTCGCTTGTGGGACATTGAAACAGGCCGCAAGCTGGATAAGGATGTATTTCGCCGCGATCTTGGGGGATTATCCGAAGTCTACCATGAAGTTGCCACACGTCTCGGCATCCAAATTTAGGCTTCCCTTTTAAGACGGGACAGTAAATAAAATCAATAGGTTACGTCATAGTTGAAAAGTACAGTCCCAGCACCATTTTTAACCAAAATACTGGGTTATCTTTTGGCTCTTTTGAATTTTAAGTGGGTAAGAATTATAATTTTGACATCTTGTTAGAAATTAGGGTAATCATATCACAATTAGATATTCACCCAGTCACTATGCTCTTCTGATGTTAAAATGAGCTTCAAAATTGCCTAGAATGCTTGTTCTGCGGAGCCGCACGTCGCCCTTCCT